>DATIRA010000272.1:0-5410 GCA_035470225.1 Steroidobacteraceae bacterium
GGTCACGCTCGCGCTCTGGTCGAGCCTCGCCTTCGTGACCGGCTACGTACTGATGACACTCGGCGGCCGCGGCGAGCACCGCGCCGTCGACGCGGTGCGCCGCGGCCTCGGCGCGCTGGCGCTGGCTTACGGCGTGCTGATGCTGATCGGTGCGCTCTCTGGCCGCAGCGACCCGCTGCAGCCGCTGGCGGGGCTGGGCGGCGACGGGGGCTCGCAGGCTGCGGGCGCCCATCTCGAGTTCCGGCGCATCAAGACCGTGGGCGACCTCGAGCAGGAACTGGAGGCCGCGAGGCGATCGGGACGCCCGGTCATGCTCGATTTCTACGCGGACTGGTGCGTGTCGTGCAAGGAGATGGAGCGCTACACGTTCACGGATCCGGGTGTCCAGGCGGAACTCGGCCGGGCCGTGCTGCTGCAGGCAGACGTGACCGCCAACGATGCCGAGGACCAGGCGCTGCTGCAGCGCTTCGGAATCCTGGGCCCCCCGACCATCGTCTTTTTCGGCCCCGACGGCGAGGAGCGGCGAGAGTTCCGGCTGGTCGGATTCGAGCCTGCGGAGGAATTCCGCCAGCACGCGGCCGAGGCGCTCGCCGGGGAAGCGGCATGAACCTGCGCTGGCCCGCCTTGATCGCAGTCGCGGGGCTCGCAGCCGGGCTCGGCTACCAGTTCTACCAGCAGCGCTCGCCGCGGGGCGAAGCGCCGCCGGCGGACGGGGCCGCTGCGGCCCCGACGCTGGTCGAGGTCCTTCCCGAGGTGACGCTCGCGGACCGCGACGGCCAGCTGCGTTCGCTGTCGGACTGGCCGAACCGGGCGCTGATCATCAACTTCTGGGCGACCTGGTGCGCACCATGCCGCCGCGAAATCCCGTTGCTGCAGCAGGTCCAGCGCGAACGTGGCGGGGACGGGTTCCAGGTGATCGGGATTGCCGTGGACTTTCGCGACAAGGTGCTCGCCTACGCAGATGAGATGTCGATCGAGTACCCGTTGCTGATCGGCGAGCAGGAAGCGCTCGACGCGGCAGCCGCCTTCGGCCTCGATGCGATCGGCTTTCCGTTCACCGTCTTCACCGACCGCTCGCACCGGGTCGTCGCCGCGCATCTCGGAGAACTCGAGCCGGCCGAGGCCGAGGTGATCCTCGCCGCGGTCGAAGGCGTCGATGCCGGGCGCCTGACCCCCCGGCAGGCCCGCGCAGACATCGAAACTGCTCTTGCGAGGCTGGCGCACGATTCGACCTGATCCGGCGGGCTCGTTTGGACCGAGTCTCGCGATCTGTCGCAATCTGGCTGCGATTGGCGTTAAACTCGCCGCCATCTTCCGGGTTATCGACGCGCGATGTCGCACATCCTGTTATTGAACGGGCCCAACCTGAATCTGCTCGGGCTCAGGGAACCCGGCGTCTATGGAACCGTGACGCTGGAGCAGATCAACGAGCATGTAACGAAGCTCGCCGCCGAGGCAGGCCACAGGCTGACCGCATTCCAGAGCAACTCCGAATCGGAGCTGATAGCGCGCGTTCACCAGGCACCGGCCGGACATGTCACATTCATGATCCTGAACCCTGCCGGATTCACGCACACCAGCGTCGCGCTGCGCGATGCGCTGCTGGCGGTGAAGATCCCCTTCATCGAGGTGCACCTCAGCAACATCCACGCCCGGGAGCCCTTCCGGCAGCACTCGTATTTTTCGGACATCGCCGTCGGGACGATCACGGGACTCGGGGCGGTTGGTTACGAACTCGCGGTGCGCGCAGCCGCGCACCACCTGGCCGCCGGCACCGCGCGGTCCGGCTGAGCGAACAAGAATTTCGGGGGTTCCAAGAGATGGACATCCGCAAGGTCAAAAAACTGATCGAGTTGCTCGAGGAGTCCGGTGTCTCCGAGATCGAGATCAGGGAGGGCGAGGAATCGGTCCGGATCAGCCGGCACGCGTCCGGCGTCGCCCAGGTCGTCGCGGCCCCGGCCGCGAGGCACGAGGTGGCGATCGCCGGGCCGGCGGCACAGGAGCACGCGGCGGCTTCGTCGATCCAGGCACCGACGGCCACCGGGCTCGGCCATGCCTCGGACAAGGTGGTCACCGCGCCGATGGTCGGCACGTTCTACGCGGCCCCGGCGCCCGGCGCGGACTCGTTCGTCGAGGTCGGCAGCGAAGTCAAGGCCGGCGACGTGCTCTGCATCATCGAGGCAATGAAGATGATGAACCAGATCGAGTCTGACAAGGCCGGCAAGGTCGTCGCGGTGCTGGTCAAGAACGGCGACCCGGTCGAGTTCGGGCAACCCTTGTTCGTGATCGAGTAGGCCAGGTCGGGCCCGCCTCGATGCTGGACAAGGTCGTCATCGCGAACCGCGGAGAGATTGCGCTCAGGATCCTGCGCGCCTGCCGCGAACTCGGCATCAAGACGGTGGCCGCGCACTCCACCGCGGATCGCAACCTCAAGCACGTGTTGCTCGCCGACGAGAGCGTCTGCATCGGGCCGCCGGCCTCCCGCGACAGCTACCTGAACATGCCGGCGATCATCAGCGCGGCCGAAGTCACCGATTCGGTGGCGATCCACCCCGGCTACGGCTTCCTCTCGGAAAACGCGGACTTCGCCGAGCGCGTAGAGAAGAGCGGCTTCACGTTCATCGGGCCGCGCGCCGAGACGATACGGCTGATGGGCGACAAGGTCTCCGCGATCGGCGCGATGAAGGCGGCCGGCGTGCCGTGCGTACCTGGCTCTGACGGACCGCTCGGCACCGAGCCGGACGAATACTTCCGCATCGCCCGCGAGATCGGCTATCCGGTGATCATCAAGGCCGCCGGTGGCGGCGGCGGGCGCGGGATGCGCGTCGTGCACAGCGAGGCGACGCTGCTGCACTCGGTCAACGTGACCCGGGCGGAAGCCCAGGCGGCGTTCGGTAACGACGAAGTCTACATGGAGAAGTTCCTCGAGAAGCCGCGGCACATCGAGTTCCAGGTGCTCGCCGACCATTACGGGAACGTCATCTGTTTGGGTGAGCGCGACTGCTCGATGCAGCGGCGCCACCAGAAGGTGATCGAGGAAGCGCCGGCCCCGGGCCTCTCCGCGAAGCAGCGTCGCGGCATGAGCGAACGCGTCGCGGCGGCCTGCGCCGACATCGGCTACCGCAGTGCCGGAACGCTCGAGTTCCTGTTCCAGGACGGGGAATTCCACTTCATCGAGATGAACACCCGCATCCAGGTGGAGCACCCGGTCACCGAGCTGGTCACCGGCATCGATCTGGTGAAGGCGCAGCTGCGCATCGCGGCCGGCGAGCGCCTGCCATGGACGCAGGACGAGGTGCAGATCCGCGGGCATGCGATCGAGTGCCGCATCAATGCCGAGGACCCGCAGAACTTCACGCCGTCGCCCGGTCCCATCAAGCTCTGGCACTCGCCGGGCGGCCCGGGCATCCGCGTCGACAGCCACCTGTACACCGGCTACAACGTGCCTCCGTACTACGATTCGCTGGTCGCCAAGCTCGTCGCCTACGGCGAGGATCGCGACGCGGCGATCGCCCGGATGCGCAACGCGCTCGGCGAAATCGTGATCGAGGGCATCAAGACCAACGTTCCGCTGCACCAGGAGATCTTCCAGCACGCCGCGTTCCGCGCGGGCGGCACGGACATCCACTACCTGGAGCGGCGCCTGGGACTCAAGTAGTTGCCGTTCCTGCAGCTGACACTGGAAATCGGCAGCCAGGACCCCGGGCCATTCGAAGATGCGCTGTTCGAGCTTGGCGCCACGGCCGTGACGCTCGAGGACGCATCGGACGACCCGGTGCTCGAGCCCGCGCCCGGTGCGACGCCGCTGTGGCCGACCGTCAAGGTCAAGGCATTGTTCGACGCTGCGCTGGACCTTGGTGCGCTCGGCAGGCAGATCAAGGCACGCTGCGGTGAGGCGGTACACCCGGAGGCCGAACTGATCGGCGACAGGCCCTGGGAACGCGAGTGGCTGCGCGATTTCCGGCCAATGCGTTTCGGCCGCAGGCTCTGGGTCTGCCCCGGCGGCCAGCCGGCCGGCGATCCCGGCGGCATACGGATCGAGCTCGACCCAGGTCTCGCGTTCGGGACCGGAACTCACGCGACGACCGCGCTGTGTCTCGAGTGGATGGATCGGCGTGATCTGGCCGGATTCACCGTCGTCGATTACGGCTGCGGCTCCGGGATCCTGGCGATCGCGGCGCTGAAGCTCGGCGCCGGCGAGGCGATCGCGATCGACATCGACCCCCAGGCCCTGATCGCCACCCGCGAGAACGCGCAGCGCAATCGAGTGGCCGCGTCGCTGCGCGCCGGCGACGAATCGCTGCTCGGCGGCTGCCGGGCAGACGTGCTCATCGCCAACATCCTGGCCGCGCCGCTGGTGGAGCTCGCGCCCCGGCTGGCCGAGGCGGTGACACCGGGCGGGCAAATCGCGCTCTGCGGCTTGCTGGCCGAGCAGGCCGACTCAGTGACAGCAGCTTATCGGGCGTGGTTTGATATCGCCGTGGCCGAGGCGCGCGACGGCTGGGTTCTGCTCGGCGGAACGCGCCGGACCAGCTGAAGAGAACTGGAATCCGCAGATGTACTCGCAGTGTCCCGAATGCCAGGCACGGTTCCGCGTCACGGCGGCTGCATTGCGCGCAGCGCATGGCACGGTTCGTTGTGGCCGGTGCGGGAGCGCATTCGATGCGCTCGAGCGGCTGAGCGACGAAATACCGCCAGTCGAGCCACCTGAGCCAGCCATCATCCGGGATGCGTCCGCCGCCGAGGAGCCGTCGGCTCGCGTCGAGCCGGTCCCGGCGGAGTTCCACTTCACGACCGAGGACCTCGAGAAGGTATTCATCGACGCCCAGGACTGGCAGCGAAGGTTCGCACCGACGCGACCCGCTGCGGAGGAACCGGGCCCGGAGGAAGCTGGCGATGATGCGCCGCTGGTCGTCGTCGAGGAACCCGCTCGAATCGAGGACATCACGCTCGAGGGCGAGCGGATATCGCTTGACGAGCTCCCGTCGTAGGAAGAGGTTCCGGACTCGATCCGGGTCGAACAGGACGACGAGGCGCTGGAGCCGGAATCGGCATCGGTTGAGCCACCCTCGCCCGCGAGGGAAGCGCCGGAACCGGCGCCGCGCGAGGAACCTGCACCGCTTGCGGCCGAACGCTGGCGGGAAAGCCAGGCGGCCGCCGAGACTGCGGCCGAGGCTGCGGCTGAGGCCCCGGTCGAGAGTTCGCGCACGGCGCTCCGGGCCATCGCCTGGTCGGTCGGCTGCGTGATGCTCGTGCTGGTGCTCGCGGCACAGCTGGTGCATCACCATCGCCAGCAGCTGGCCGTCAACCCGCAGGTCGGCCCGGTGTTGCGGTCGCTGTACGAGCGCATCGGACGACCGCTCGAGCCGCAGCGGGACCTCGGCGCATTCGAGCTGCTGCAGTGGGGCCG
>DATIRA010000273.1:0-5744 GCA_035470225.1 Steroidobacteraceae bacterium
CTGCTGAAGAGATCGCGCGTCTCGAGCGAATCGAGATTCGCGAGCACATGCTCGCGCGCGTTCGCCTCGCCGCACCACCAGGAGGAAATCGACGGCATCGCCAGCTCTTCGCCCAGCAGACCGCCGCAGAGGTCCGGCAGGAACGGCATCAGACCCTCGGTGTCCACGAGCCCGCTGCCGAGCGCGTTGACGACGATGACGCCCCCGGCCCGTACGGCTTCCATCAGACCCGGAATGCCGTCCACGGAACCCGCGCGGAGTTCGAGCGGATCGCAGTCCGAGGCGATCACGCGGCGGACGATCACGTCCACCGGCCTGAGGCCCTCTGCCGTCTTCAGGAAGACGGCGTTGTCCCGGACCGTCAGGTCCGCGCCTTCGACCAGGATCAGGCCCTGGTAACGGCTCAGGTATGAGTGAGCGAAGTAGTCCGGCGACGCCGGGCCCGGTGTCAGAACGACGATGCGCGGGTCGGGCTTCCCCGCCAGCGCCAGCAGACCGCTGTTGACCTGCTGGAAGTGGCCTGCCAGCTGCTGCACACGGTTGGCCGTGAACTCGTCCGGCAGGCAGTTGCGCAGCGCGATCCGGTTCTCGAGCGCATACCCGCCGCCGACCGCCAGCTCGCAGCGGTCGCGCAGCACGCACCAGCTTCCGTCGGCCCGGCGGCCGATGTCGGCCGCGTAGTAGTGCAGGCGCCGGCCGCGCGGCTGCGCGACGCCGTGGCAAGGCCGCAGGAACTGGCGGCTGCCGAGCACCAGCGGAGCGGGAAGCCGCCCGCTCTGGATCAGTCGCTGTTCGCCGTAGCAGTCGTCCAGAATCGCGTCGAGCAGCCGGGCCCGCTGCACGAGGCCCGCCGCGAGCGCGCGCCATTCCTCGCCGGAGATCAGCAGCGGCATCGCGTCCAGCCGCCAGGGACGCTCCTCGGCAGGGCCTTCCGCGTATATGTTGTGCGTGAGTCCGTTCTCGTAGAGGATGCGCTCCACCCGCTGCCAGCGCGCATCCATCTCGGCGGGACTCAGCCTGCGCAGCGCCTCCACCAGCCTGCGCCAGTGCGGCCGGACCTGCCCGTCATCGCCCTTCATTTCGTCGTAGTGACCGGGCAGCGGACGGTACCCGTCGAACAGCGGCGCGAGCGTTGCTTCGGCGAGGATCGGCACCGGCTCGGTCAGGGAACTCAAGGACGAAAACCTCGCTCGGCGTGGCTGGCGAAACCCGTGCGCATTATCGTCGTTCCGGCCGTCGATTTGCGACAGTCCCCCGCGGACCTGCCATGCAGCGTCTCGAGTGCCCGGCGCTGCACCGGGCTACAATGGCAGGCCAGAAGACGAATCATCCCGGGGGTTCCCGATGCGGCAGCTGGTCGGCCAGGACGCGGCCTTTCTCCATGTTGAAACGGCGACCGTCAAGACGCACTTCACGTTGCTGACGATCTACGACCAGTCCACGGTGCCCGGCGGGCGGCTGCGTTACCGCGACATCCTCGAGTACTTCGAGCAGCGCCTGACGCCGCTGCCGGTGTTCCGCCGGCGGATCGTCGAGGTGCCGTTCCAGCTGGACGCGCCCTATTTCGTGGATGATCCCAATTACCACATCGAGTCGCACGTCCGGCACATCGCGCTGCCTAAGCCGGGCGACTGGCGCCAGTTCTGCATCCTGGTCGCGCAGATCCAGGCGACCCCGATGGACCTGAGCAAGCCGCTATGGGACATGCACGTCGTCGAGGGGCTCGACCATGTCGAGGGGGTCCCGCCGAACAGCTTTGCGATCCTGACCCGGTTGCATCACTCGATCGCGGACGGCACGACGGCCCGCGGCATCATGATGGCCCTGCACCACGCCAAGGGGCAGGAGCTGCCGAAGCCGCCGGTCGGGGTGCGCGAGCCGGAACCGACGATCCCGGAGATGGCGATCCGCGCGGTCGTCAACAACGCGTACCGCATCTGGGAACTCGAAAAGCACCTGGTCAAGGCGTTGCCAGGTCTCGGTGGCATCGTGCTGCCGGCTGCCGGCAAGCTCCTGCCGGGCCGCGGCGACACCGCGCCGGCCGAGCCGCCCGAGCAGCCATCCAGGCTCCGCTGGCCGGTGCCTGCGACGATCTTCAACCAGGAGATGGACTACCGGCGGGTCTTCCAGCTGCGGGTGGTCGCGCTCGAGGACATCGCCCGGATGCGTCGCGCGGTCGAGGGCTCCACGGTCAACGACGTCGTGCTGGTGCTGGTAGGCGAGGCGCTCAGGCGTTACCTCGCGCGGGTGAAGAAGAGCGTCAAGTCCGACCTCTACGCGATCTGTCCGATCAACATCCGCCGGGACAAGCTCACCAACGAGAGCCTGGCAGGCAACGATATCTCGCTGATGACGGCCAACCTGCGCACGACCGAGCCGGACCTGCTCGAGCGACTGCGCAAAGTGACCGGTGGCACACGCACTTCGAAGAAGATGCAGGAGGCCAGTTCCGTCAAGGAGCTCGTCGCCATGAGCAAACAGGCGCCCAATCTGTTGCTCGCGCTCGCATCGCGGATCGCCGTGCAGGCCGCGCTGCGTGCGTCGAGCACCCGGCCGCTGTCGAATGCGATCATCACCAACGTCCCCGGGCCACAGGAGCCGCTGTACTTCATGGGCGCGAAGCTGGTCCTGTTCAGCGGTGGTACGCCGATCGCCCCGGTGACCGGGCTGACCATCCCGATCACGAGCTACGACGGCCGGTTGATCATCTCGTTCACCGGCGCGGCATCGTGGGTCAAGGACCCGCAAGGGCTGGCGCAGTGCCTCGACGAGAGTTTCGAGGCCATGAAGCAGGCGCTCGGGCCGCAGGCGGCCGCCGCGGTCAAGGGAAAGGCAGGCGTCGCCGCCCGGCGTAAGGCAAAGTCCAGGACCAGGGCCAAGGCGAAGGCCAAGGCCAAGACCAGGGCCAGCAGCGTCTCGCGGCGTGGGGCCGGGAGTTCGCGCCGCGGGACCTGAGGCCGGGTGAGCCGGCCGCGGCTCAGAAGTCGTAGCCCAGCCCGAACACCAGCCGGTAGTCGTCCTGCTTAGGCAGTACGCCGTCCGCGTCGGGTCGCGGGTCCTCGATGCGATCCCATACCATCGACACGTCCATGCTGAGATCGTCGGTCAGGTCGAACGAGAACCCGCCGATCATGTGGTGGTTGTAGCGGCCCGCGTCCACGCTGGTGATCTGGAAGCGGTACTCGTAGAACAGGTCGATGTCGTCGGTCAGCTCGTGATCCAAATTCGTTCCCGCGCTCAGCGCCCAGGTGAACTCGCTGTCCTCCTCGCCGGGCTCGACGTCCTCGAACCACGTCCACTGGTACGCCGGGCCCGCGAACACGCTCCACTCGGTGCGCGAAGTGTCGATCAGCTGGTAGCCGAGGCCAGAGCCCACGGTGGCGCGATGCGCGATGTTCTGGAACGGGTCGCGGAAATACTCGAGGAACACCGGCCGCAGGAAGAAGCGGTCCGAGACGAAGTGGTCCCAGACGCCGTTGGCACGATGGTTGTTCGCGGACTCGATGTCGTTCGTGATCGTGTAGTTGCCGATGTAGTCGAGCCCGATCCGGTCGTCGATCGAGCGGCGCTTGAACACGAGCCGCGCAGTGGCCTCGGTCTGATCCGTGTTGCCGCTGCGCAGGTTGGCGCCCACCGTGGACTTGCCCGACCAGAAATTGCGCTCCTTCGGAACACCGGCGGTGATGCTGATCAGGCCGTCGCGCTCGAATTGCGCGGTGGTCTCGCCTAGGACCTTGACGCTGTCGCCTTCGAGCAACAGCTGGCCCACTGCATTCTGGTTCCCGACCACCCTGACGTTGACGATCTGCGCGGAGCGGATCATCGCGATGTCCTCGAGTTCGAGCTCGAGCAGGCCGAGCTTGTCGCTGTCGAACTCGAGCGTCTTCTCGTAGAGGACCTTCAGCTCGCCCTTCAGCCATTCGCCGGAGGTGAGCTGAACCCAGTCGAATTTGTCCGGCATTGGAACCGGAGGTTGCCAGTCCTCGGCCGATGCCGCGGACAGGCCTCCCGCGAGCAGCAGCAGCGTCAGCAGCCATGTCAGCGCGCGCATGACGGAATCGAGGCGGAACGGCGGGCGGGTCATCTTCATTTCGACTTCATCTCCATCGGTCTGCGGCGACGCCGAGGCATGGCCGCCGGCGGCTGATCGCAGGCTCCGTAATGCTGCCGGCCTCGGTATAGTATCGATTCCAGACGACTACCCATTCCCGGGTCGACCCGGCCGGGAAACAACCGATGCGCTACTCTCGATCCAGGACGGTGTGCCAGAGGCTGGCCCTTTTCGCTCTGACGGCCGTGATGCTGGCCGGCTGCGAGCCGCGGTCCGAGGAGCCGATGGCGCCGCCGCCGCCGGAGGTGACGGCCGTGCAGGCGCAGGCCGGGCCGGTGCCGCTCGAGCTGATGTACTCGGGGCGAGCCGTCGGATCGCGGGAGGTCGAGGTGCGCGCCCGTGTCAGCGGCATCCTGCTCGAGCGCAGCTACGAGGAAGGCAGCGCCGTGCGCCAGGGCGAGGTCCTGTTCCGGATAGACCCGGAGCCGTTCCGCGTGCAGGTCGCGCAGGCAAGGGCGGAGCTCGAGGTGGAGCGAGCGCGGCTCGCCGAGGCCCGTCGCGATCGTGATCGTGTGCGCACGCTGATCGACCGGCAGCTGGTCAGTCAGAGGCAATGGGACGAGGCCGTGTCCCGATACGAGGTGGCCGTCGCGAGCGTGGCCGCCGCCGAGGCGGGGGTACGGGCCGCGGAGCTCGACCTCGGCTACACGGAAGTGCGGGCGCCGATTTCCGGGCTCACCAGCCGCGAGGCCCGCTCGGAAGGCAGCCTCGTCACGGCCGGCGAAGAATCGAGCCTGCTGACGAGGATCGTGCAGTCCGATCCCATCTACGCGGAGTTCGCGGTCCCCGAGAGCGAGGCGGCGCTGCTGCGCGCGCGGCTGGCGGCAGGCGCTGAGGTGCCGGTGCGTCTCGCCGGCGAGGGCGCCGCGGAGGGTGCCGGCGTCGCGCGGCTGACGTTCGTGGACAACGCGGTGGGCCTCGGCTCCGGCACGGTGCGCGCCAGGGCCGTGATGGCCAATCCGGACGGGCGTTTCGTGCCGGGCCAGTTCCTGCGCATCCGGGTAGAGGGAATAACGCTGCCCGGCGGTGTCAGCGTGCCTGAGCGCGCCGTGATGAGCGGAGCGCAGGGTCGCTTCGTCTGGGTGCTGGACGAACAGGACGTGGCGGCGATGCGCCCGGTCCAGATCGCAGCCGTCGTTTCCGACCGCGCCGTGCTGTCGGGTGGTCTCGAGCCCGGCGAAAGGGTCGTGGTCGAGGGCGTGCTGAAGGTCCGCCCCGGTGCGCCGGTGAGGATCGCGCCGGCCGGTCCTGCCGCTTCACGCGATGCGCCGCCTCCGGCAGAAGCGACGCAGGACGCCGGATGATCGCCAGCTATTTCATCGACCGGCCGATCTTCGCGTCGGTCGTCTCGGCGTTCATCGTGATCGCGGGCCTCGCGGCGCTCGGCAACCTGCCCGTCGCCTCCTACCCGGACATCCTGCCGCCGTCGGTCGAGATCCAGGCCTATTACCCCGGGGCCAGCGCCCAGACCGTGGCCGAGACCGTCGCCCCGCCGCTCGAGCAGGCCGTCAACGGCGTGGACGACATGCTGTACGTCACCTCGGCGAGCGGCAGCACCGGCTCGCTGTCCGTCGTCGTCACGTTCGCGATCGGCACCGACCCGGACATCGCCTCGATCAACGTCAACAACCGG
>DATIRA010000274.1:0-3775 GCA_035470225.1 Steroidobacteraceae bacterium
CCCTCGTCCGAGCAGTAGCTCAGGTGCTCGGAGTAGTAGCGGATGTCGTGCTCGTCCAGAAAGCGGCGCAGCGCGCGCAGGAATTCCCTGTCCACAGGCTCAGGGCCGCCGATCGACAGCGACAGTCCGTGGTTCACGAAAGGGTACCGTACCGCGAGCTGCCGGAAGCGCCTGCCGAGCTGCCCGCCGATGCCCATCCAGTTCTCGGGCGCGACTTCGAGGAAGTCCACCGGGATCTCGTCACCCCGCTCCGAGAGTTCCTTGAGCATGGAGCGACGCAGTCCCAGCCCGACGCCATCGATGCCTTCGATTCTCGACTTCATTGCCTGCCGCGTGCGATGCCTGTTCAAAGTTGCTGCCTGCCGGTACAGACCGATAAAGGCAGCGGATCATTACCGCTCGAGCTGACGCAGCGACCGCAGGTAGGCCCATTCGTCGGGCGGCCGGCCCGAGCGCTGGGCCTGCCAGAGGGCTTCAGCCAGGCGATCCATCATGCGGTGCTCCAGCTCGTGCCGGTCGTCCATCCGGGCTGCGAGGCGCTGATACACGGCTCGCACGCCCTGCGGACGGTCCGTCGCCACCTGGTCGCGGACTGCCAGGTGCAGGCCCATGTGCAGGAACGGGTTCGTCTGCCCCTGCTCGGGGGCGAAGTCCCGATCGAGCGCGGCCGCGTGATCGGCCAGCATGGCCTGGTATTCGGGGTGCAGTTCGATGACGCCCACGATCTGGTTTTCGAGCGGCTCGAGCGGCCGGCGCTCGCATGCCTTGCGCCATGCCTCGAGATACAGGCGGCGCAGGCCGCTGCGGTCCTGGTCGTCGAAGAACGGCATGGGTCGATGCTACCGGCGCCGCGCAGCGCCTGGCCGGGAGATCTCGGCTGCGCCGCCGCGGGACGCGCTGGCGGCTTTCCGGCCGTCGGCCCGCCTGGTCGACCCGGCTTCGGCCGGGGTCTTTTCCCGGTATTCGCACAGGTCGACGATCGGGCAGTGCGGGCAGTCCGGCTTGCGCGCCTTGCATACGTAGCGTCCATGCAGGATCAGCCAGTGATGCGCATCGTGCAGGAATTCCTCGGGAACGACGCGCATCAGGCGATCCTCGACCTCGCGCACGGTCTTGCCCGGCGCGATCCCGGTGCGGTTGGCGACGCGGAACAGGTGGGTATCCACAGCGATGGTCGGTTGTCCGAAGGCCGTGTTGAGGATCACGTTCGCGGTCTTGCGACCCACGCCCGGCAGCGCCTCCAGCGCCTCGCGTTCCGCCGGTACGCGGCCGCCGTGCTGCTCGAGCAGCATCCGGCAGGTTGCAATGATGTTTTTCGCCTTGTTCCGGTACAAGCCGATCGAGCGGACATAGTCGCACAGGCCCTCTACGCCGAGGTCCAGCACGGCCTGTGGTGTATGGGCTGCACGGAACAGCCGCCGTGTCGCGAGATTCACGCTCTTGTCGGTTGCCTGGGCCGAGAGAATCACCGCCACGAGCAGCTCGAACGGCGTACGGTACTCGAGCTCGGTCTTCGGGTGCGGGTTCAGCTCCCTGAAGCGCTCGAAGATCTGCCTGCGCTTCGCGGGGTTCACGAACCCACCTGTTCCGCCGGACCGACGTCGGGCTCTTCCCGTCCTTCCGCACGGCGGGCGATGCGCCAGTTGTGCGCGGCCACCATCAGTCCCAGCAGTATGAACGCGCCCGGCGGCAGCAGCGCGAACAACCATCCGCTGTGTGCCGGAAAGAGCCGCAGCCCGACTCCCCGGGCGTGTTCGCCGAACAGCAGCTCGAGGTCGCCCCCGAGGCTGCCGTGGCCGAGGATCTCGCGCACGCTGCCCAATGCGACCAGCACGAGCAGGAAGCCGACCCCCATTCCCAGCGCGTCGACCGCAGCCTCAACGATGCCACGGCGCGATGCGAATGACTCGGCCCGGGCGAGCACCAGGCAGTTCGTGACGATCAGCGGCAGGAAGATGCCGAGCGACTGGTGCAGCTCCGGCAGCCAGGCCGCGGTGACCAGCTCCACCGCGGTGACCGCTGCCGCGATCGTGACCACGAACACTCCGATGCGGACCTCCGGCAACAGCCAGCGACCGAACAGCGAGGCGGCGAGGCTGCTCACAAGCAACACAGCCAGCGTCGCGATCCCGAGGCCCAGCGCATTGCTGAGCGTCGTGCTCACCGCGAGCAGCGGGCAGAGCCCCAGCAGCTGGACGAGTCCCGGGTTCTGGCTCCCAAGTCCGTTGCGAAATGTCGCCGCCGCGTCCATCGGCTGATTCTAGGGCCACTCGCTCAAGGATCAATCCGCTTGTCCGCGGGCGTGGCCGACGCCGAGAAGATCCACTCGCGGTGGCCCTCGAAGTACAGCAGTGCATTGGCGACGGCTCCGACGACGGCCCGCGGTGTCACGGTGGCACCGGTGAACTGGTCGAAGTCCCCGCCGTCCTTGCGCACCTTCCAGCGCTCGAGCGGAGGGTCGCCGAGCGAGTGCCCGGTGAACTTGAGGATCCAGTCGGATTTCCCCGTCTCGATCAGGTCGCCGAGGCCCGGTGTTTCCCGGTGACTCTGGACGCGGACGCCGAGCAGGCGACCGTCCACACCGATGCCGACCAGCAGGCGGATCGAGCCCGAGTACCCGTCCGGCGCCGTGGGCGCCAGCACTGCGGCCACCGGCTCGCCGTCAAGCGTCGCCCGGTAGACGGTCACCGGAGCGGTCGTTCCGAGCAGGTCGCGGTCCGTCACTGTCACCGCGTCCAGCAGCAGATCGTTGTCGTAGCGCACGCCGTCGAGGACCTGCTCGACGGCCTGCATCTGTCGCGCCCGTTCGACTTCCAGTATCCGCCCGCGTGTCGCCTGGTGCACGAGCGCCAGCAGGGCGAAGGCCAGCACGGTCGTGCCGCCGAGCAGCAGCGCGCCGCGCAGCGGCCGCGGGATACCGGTGTCAGCGTCCGGCCTGGCCATAGATGCGCGGCACCGTCCAGCGATCGAGCAGGGGCACGGAGAGATTCATCAGCAGCACTGCGAATGCAATCCCGTCAGGGTAGCCACCGTAGGTCCGGATGATCCAGTTCAGTACGCCGACACCGGCACCGAACCAGAGCCGGCCGCGGTCACTGGTCGCGGCGGACACGGGATCCGTAGCGATGAAAAACGCGCCCAGCATCGTCGCGCCGGAGAACAGATGGAACAACGCGCCCGCATGGCGGCCGGGGTCCAGCGCATGGGCCGACATCGCGAGCAGCGCCGTCGCAAGCAGCATCGACGCCGGGATCTGCCAGCGAATGACGCCACGGACGAGCAGCACGAGGCCGCCGAGCAGCGCCGCGGCGCCCAGCCACTCCCAGCCCCTGCCGCCGAGCGTCCCGAACGCAGGTCCGCTCACGATCTCCTGCATCGTGAAGCGCATGCCCAGCCCTGTCCTGAGCGCGTCGAGTGCAGTGGCGCCGGTCCAGCCGTCCCAGGCCGGAGTGAAGGCCGAGGAGCCGGAGATGAAAGCCTGCAGGCTCAGCTCGGCGAGCGCCGCCCATTCGCCCGACCCCGGCGTGACCGGGACCGGCCAGCGCGTCATCTCGACCGGGAACGAGACCAGCAGCGCCGCATACCCGACCATCGCCGGGTTGAACGGGTTCTGGCCCAACCCGCCGTAGACCTGCTTGCCGAGCATCACGGCCAGTGCCGTCGCGAACGCGGTCAGCCACCACGGCAGCAGCGGGGGCAGGCTCGCGGCCAGCAACGCCGCCGTGACCAGCACGCTGAGGTCACTGAGCGCGGGTTGCTGTGGTCGCTCGCGGAT
>DATIRA010000275.1:0-2262 GCA_035470225.1 Steroidobacteraceae bacterium
CACGCCACCGACCAGGAATCCCGGCGCCAACCCGGCGTGCTCGAGGATCCAGGCCAGCATGCTCGAGGTGGTCGTCTTGCCGTGCGTCCCCGCGACACCGAGCACCCAGCGTCCCTGCAGCACGTTCTGCGCCAGCCATTCCGGTCCGGAGACATAGCGGTGTCCACTGTCGAGCAGCGCTTCGATCAGCGCGTTGCCGCGGCTCATCACGTTGCCGACGACGAACACGTCCGGCGCGAGTTTCAGCTGGTCCGGCTCATAGCCCTCGATCAGCTCGATGCCGAGCGCCTCGAGCTGCGTGCTCATCGGCGGATAGACGTTACGGTCGGAGCCGGTGACCCGATGGCCGGCCGCGCGCGCCAGCGCGGCGATGCCACCCATGAACGTTCCGGCGATGCCGATGATGTGCAGGTGCATACTCAGCCCACGGATCCGCGCAGCACGCTGATCAGCACGTCCACGGCCAGGAAATAGGTGAGCGCGATCGCCACGCCGGTGAACATGCCGGTGTCCGTCGCGAGCTTGATGATTCGCCCGGTGACCGCGGCGAAAATGACCACCATCACGAGCGCGATCAGCTGGGCTGCGGTCGAGGAGGGTTCGGTGGCGGCACCGGTGACCAGCAGCTGGGCCGGCAGGTAAACCGCGAGGCCGAGCAGCGCGCCGGTCCCGTAGACAGCCGCGATGGTCTGCTGGAAGCGCTCCGGGTGAGCGAACACGCGCAGCACGAACCAGACCCAGCCGGCGAGCAGCAGCGGATCGACCACGACGAAGAAGAGCCAGGTGAATGCGGATTCGTCCAGGAACGCGAGCTGCAACGTGGACACGGCCATGTAGGCTGCAAGGGTCAGCAGGACCAGCAGGTTCGACGACGGCAGGTCCTGGGGACCCTGGCGCCAGAGTACGATATCGATGAAGACCTTGAGGAACTGCTGCACTGTGCTCACGGCCGGGCCGTCGCAGCAGCGGATTCTACACGCAGGCAGGCAGATCATGCGGGAAGCGAGACTCGTCACGACACAAGCGGAACTCGAAGCAGCGGTATTCCGGATGCAGGGCGCCTCCCGCCTCGCGCTCGACACCGAGTTCATGCGGGAGCGTACCTACTACGCACAGCTGTGCCTGGTGCAGCTCGCCAGCGATACGGACAGCTACCTCGTGGACCCGCTGGCCGGAATCGAGCTCGGCATGCTGTACGAGCTGCTCGCCGACCGTGACAAGCTCAAGATCCTGCACGCCGCCCGGCAGGACCTCGAGATCCTGCACCAGGCCGGTGGGCAATTGACCGGGCCGATATTCGACACCCAGGTCGCAGCCGCGTTCCTCGGCTATCCGCCGCAGGTCGGCTACGCCGAGCTCGTTGCACGGCAGCTCGGGCACTCGATCGACAAGGGGCAGACCCGGACCGACTGGTCCCGGCGCCCGCTGACGCCGGAGCAGCTGGCCTACGCGGCTGACGACGTGCATCACCTGCTCGAGCTGCATGACGAGCTGTCGGTGGCGCTTGAGAGCAGGCACCGGGCCGGCTGGGTGACCGAGGAGACCGCCGCGTTCGAGGATCCCGCGCTCTACCGGACGGAGCCCGCCGAGGCCTGGCGCCGCCTGAAGGGACTGCGGCGGCTCACCGCCGCGCAGCAGGCCGCCGCGCGGGCCCTCGCCCGCTGGCGGGAGGAACGGGCCATCGCCTCTGACAAGCCGCGTGGCTGGATCCTGCCGGATGCCGCGCTGTATGCGATCGCGACCCGTGCACCCCGGACCGCCGAGGAGCTGGCCGGGGTGACCGAACTGCCGCCGTCCGTAGTGCGCAAGCGTGGCGATGAACTGCTCACCTTGCTCGAGCGGGCCGCCAGCGAGCCCTCCGGGCACGCGCTCGAGCCGCCGCCGGGAAAGCCCACGCCCGAGGAGACCCGCCTGATCGGGCGACTGATGGAGGCGGTCCGCGAGGAGGCCGGGCGCCTCGACATCAGCCCCGAGGTGCTCGCGACGCGCCGTGACGTCGAGGCGCTCGCGCGCGGCTCACGCGACGGCAGTCCGCTGCTGCGCGGATGGCGGCGCGAGGCGATCGGCCTGAGGATGCTCGAGGCGCTCGACGCGCGCTGACGCAAGGCGTCAGAAGGTCCGATGGCCGATCCGCTGCGTGCCACGGCCTTTCACGGCACGCATTCCAGGGTTCACCGGGCGGAGCGGTGCGGCCGTCGCGCGACAGGACGTCGCGCGCGGAGCCCCCAGGGATGGGTTCACGGCGTCCGCACCGCCGGTCCG
>DATIRA010000276.1:0-4463 GCA_035470225.1 Steroidobacteraceae bacterium
CGGCCTTGCGTTCGAGCGCGCTGCCGGGCTCAGCTTTTTCGCTGCGGTCGGTCTGGTCCCCGTTTCCGCCCTCGCCAGCGTCCGCGTCGCGGGGAGCCGGGGCTGCGCCGGAACCACCGATCTGCACCGGCGTCGCGGCACCGAGGTTCGTCGCCGGCGCCATCGCCGCGACGTGGCTCGCGTACAGAATGAACGTCCCCGCGCTGGCCGCACGTGCCCCGCCCGGCGAGACGTAGCCGACGACCGGGAGGTCCGAGGCGAGTATGGCCTGGACGATTTCCCGCATCGCGGTGTCGAGTCCGCCCGGCGTGTCGATCGTCAGCACGACGAAGGCGTCGCCCTGCTCGCGGGCTTCTTCCAGGCTGCGCTTGACGAAGCTGCTGGTCGCGGGGCCGATCGGGCCGTCGATCGGAATCAGCGCCGCGCTGCCGCCGACCGTCTGCGCGCCGATCCCGAGCAGCCAGAATCCGGCAATTGCAGTGAGCAATGCCAGCAAGCTGCGCTTCGGTCTGTGCCGTGCTGCATCCATGAGAGGATCATATCAGCGCGCGTGGGGCGACGAGTCGGTCCTATACTGTGCGTTTACGCCGACTGCCCGGACGGGTCCGAGGACATGCGCGAATCAACCTCACGGATTGGCCTGTGGATGCTGGCTGCCATCGTGCTGCAACAACCCGGCAGCGCGGGGACTGCCCGAGCCGCCGAGGAGCCCGCAGCCGGCCCGCCGGCAGTGGAGTTCCGTTCCCAGCCCATCAGGCCCGGCCTGTCCGTGCTGCTCGGGGGCGGCGGCAACGTCGCCGTCTGGACCGGCGACGACGGCACCGTGCTGGTGGACGACAGCCTCGACCGCTTCTCGGCCGGCTTGCTCGAGGCCGTGGCACTGGTCTCGTCCGGGCCGGTCCGGTTCGTCATCAACACACACTGGCATCCGGACCACACCGGCGCCAACGAGCCGTTAGCCCGGTCCGGCGGCGTAATCGTCGCCCACGACAACGTGCGAACCCGGATGAGTGCCACGCAGTTCATCGAGGCACTGCAACTCGACGTGCCTCCGGCGCCGGATGCCGCGCTGCCCATCGTCACGTTCGCCGACTCCGTCAGCCTGCATCTGAACGGCGACCGCCTGGACGCCGTGCACGTCCTCGATGCGCATACCGACGGCGACGTGGTGCTCTGGTGGCGGAATGCCAACGTGGTGCACATGGGTGACGTCTGGTTCAACGGCAGTTTCCCGTTCATCGACCTCTCGAGCGGCGGATCGCTGGCCGGCCTCGTCGCGGCGGTCGAACTCGTGCTCGAGCGCGCCGACGAACAGACAGTGATCATCCCGGGCCACGGGCCCGTAGGGACCCGTGCGGAACTCGTCGCCTGGCGCGACATGCTGGTGACGGTCGGTCGCTCGATCCGGGAACTCGTCGAGCAGGGCAAGACCGAGGACGAGGTGCTCGCGGCCCGCGTCACCGCGGCCTATGACTCGATTTACGGCCAGTCGGACTTCATGCCGCCCGAGAAGTTCGTCCGGATCCTGTTCCAGGACCTCGCCGCCCGTCCGGACCGCTGAGCTGTCAAGAGGCGTCGAGCCTGAAGTCGATGCCCTGCGCGAGCGGCAGCGCGGCGCTCCAGTTCACGGTACAGGTCTGCCTGCGCATGTAGGCCTTCCAGGCATCGGAGCCGGACTCGCGTCCGCCGCCGGTGTCCTTCTCGCCGCCGAATGCGCCGCCGATCTCAGCGCCGGACGTGCCTATGTTCACGTTGGCGATGCCGCAGTCCGAGCCGCGCGCGGACAGGAACAACTCGGCGTGCTGAAGACGGTCGGTGAAGATCGCCGAGGACAGGCCGTGGTCGACCGCGTTGTGCATGGCCAGCGCCTCCTCGAGCGTCCGGTACGAAATCAGGTACAGGATCGGGGCGAAGGTCTCAGTGCGGACGATGTCCCAGTCGGCCTCGGCGCGCACGATCGTCGGCTCGACGAAGTGACCGGGGCCCTCGATCCGACGCCCGCCGGTCAGCGCGGTCCCTCCGGAGTCGGTGGCGGTCGCCACCGCGGCCTCGAAGCGACGGACCGCCGACTCGTCGATCAACGGGCCCATCAGCGTTCCCTCTGCGAGCGGATCACCGATGCGCACCTGGCGGTAGGCCGCGACCAGGCGTCGCTCGAGTTCCTCGGCGCGCGACTCGTGCACGAACACCCGGCGCGTGCTGGTGCAGCGCTGCCCGGCGGTACCGACTGCGCCGAACACGATCGCCGGGACGGCGAGCGCGAGGTCGGCAAACTCGTCCACGATGATCGCATTGTTGCCGCCGAGCTCGAGCAGGCACTTGCCGAGTCGACGTGCCACCCGCTCTGATACGTCGCGGCCGACGGTCGTGGAGCCCGTGAACGATACGAGGCCCACTCGGCGGTCCTCGACGAAGCGTGTCGCGAGCGAGGTGCCGGCGTCGATGAACAGCTGGAAAACCCCCGGGAATCCGTGGCGCTCGAGGACCCGGTTGCAGACGTGCTGGACCGCGACGGCGCAGAGCGGCGTCTTCGGCGACGGCTTCCAGACGCTGACGTTGCCGCAGACTGCCGCGAGGAATGCGTTCCAGGACCAGACGGCCACCGGGAAATTGAACGCACTGATGATTCCGACCACGCCGAGCGGATGCCACTGCTCGAACATGCGATGGTCCGGGCGCTCGGAATGCATGCTGAGTCCGTAGAGCATCCGGGACTGGCCGACTGCAAAGTCGGCGATGTCGATCATCTCCTGTACTTCGCCGTCGCCCTCGGCCTTGATCTTGCCCATCTCCAGCGCAACGAGGCTGCCGAGGTCGGACTTCAGCCGTCGCAGCTCCTCGCCGACCAGCCGGACGGCCTCGCCGCGCTTCGGCGCCGGCAACTTGATCCAATCGCGGGCTGCGTCCTGCGCGGAGGCGATAACCTGCTCGTAGCCGGCAGGGGTCGTCCCAGTGACGCTGGCAATCAGTTCGCCGGTCGCCGGGTTGATGGAGTCGATCCGCGCGGCCCCGGCGTCTTGCAGCCAGCCGCCGCGCGAGGCCCAGGTGCCGCAGTTCATGGGCTGCAAGCCCAGCCGCTCGAGAAGCTCCTTCATCACAGTGCCTCCTGTGCGATGCGCTGGTGGCCGGTGCGGCCTTCCACGACCAGCCGGGACGAGACTTCCTTTGAGCCGCCGTCCGCATAGTGACGACCGAAGCGGTTGTCGAGCACGTCCTCGAGCCGGAAGTCCTCCTGGCGGACAAAGCCGCGGTAGCGGCCGGGGTTCGCCAGTACCAGATCCACGACCGCGGCAATGCCGGAGGCGGTGGTCACCTGGATCGCCGACCAGAGCCGTCCCGCGACCACTTGTGGATAGATCTTGCTGACGTAGTTCTCCTCGCGAAGTTCGCCGTCCTGTCTTCCCGAGACCGCCACGTACACGATCACAACGTCCTGCAGCGTCTGCGGGACCGCGTTCTCGAGAATGCGCTTCAGCGTCTGACGATCGTGGTTCAGCTTCAAATCGTTCATCAGCAGCCGCATCTGCGCGCAGTGCCCGGGATAACGCATGGTCTTATAGTCCATGCTCTGCGCCCGGGAACCGTAGCTGTCCGCCAGCGAGCCGAGGCCGCCGGAAGTATTGAAGGCCTCGTAAGGCGTGCCGTCTATCTCGATTTCCTCGAGTCCTTCGAGCGGGGCCACCTCGATGGCCCGGCCATCGACCACGGCCTCGCACGGATTGCCGTACTCGTTGATCAGGCCCTCGGTAGACCAGGTCAGCGAGTACTTCAGCACGTTGTTCGGATGCTGGGGCAGGGCGCCGACGCGAAGCTTGACGCTGCGCAGCTCGTCGAAATGGCCGATCAGCGCGTTCGCGGCGATGCTGACGAAGCCCGGCGCCAGCCCGCACTGCGGGACGAAGGCCCGGTTCGCGCCGGTGGCGAGCTCCCGGACGGCCCGCGTCACAGCGACGTCCTCGGTCAGGTCGAAGTAGTGGGCGCCGGCAGCCCGCGCCGCCTCGGCCACCGCGACGTTGCAGTAATAAGGCAGGCTCGAGATCACCGCATCCACCGGATGCTCCCGCAGCTGCCTGGCCAGTGCCTGCGGGTCGCGGGCGTCGACACCGTGCGCACGCAGCCGGTCCAGTCCGTGCGCGTCGACGACGGCGCCCGCGATGTTCGGGTCCACGTCCGCGACGTGAACCTCGTAGTCGCCGGACTCGCCGAGCAGTCCCGAGATCAGCGCACCGATCTTTCCCGCGCCGAGAATGAGTACCTTGTGCATCGCATGGGCTCCATATTGCTTGCCAGGTCCAGGCTGTGCCGGGACCAGAGCAGGTATGACAGGGTCGCGATTCTGACGAATGGCGTGCGCCCAGTCACATGGCGTTTCTTTTGCGGTGCAAAGATCCGCGCTAGGATTGCCGGATGACCCAGCTGCCGCCCCAACCAGCGTGGACCCCCACGAGCTGGACGACACGCCC
>DATIRA010000277.1:0-4180 GCA_035470225.1 Steroidobacteraceae bacterium
AGTGCTGCGTCGCCGTGGTTTTCATCCGCGGCGGGCGCAACCTCGGCAGCAGCAGTTACTTCCCGAGCGCCGGACTCGGCAGCGACGAGGACGTGCTCGCCGCGTTTCTCGCGCAGTACTACCTCGCCCGGGAGGCGCCCCAGGAGGTCCTGCTCGACCGACCGGTCGAGGAAGCCGGGCTGCTCGCCGCGACGCTGTCGGAGCGCGGCGGACGTGCTGTCGCGATACGGCACCGCGTGCGCGGCACCCGGGCCCGCTGGGTGGAGATGGCGCGTACCAATGCGGAACTCGGTCTGAGGCTGCGCGCATCCGATCGCGCGGGCCTGCAGGCGCAGTTCGAGGCGCTGGGACAGGAGCTGCAGATCGGCCGGACGCCGCTGCGCATCGAGTGCTTCGACGTCAGCCATACGATGGGCGAATCGGCGGTCGCGTCCTGCGTCGTGTTCGGCCCCGAGGGTCCGGTCAAATCTGACTACAGGCGCTTCAACCTGCGTGAACTGACCCCAGGGGACGACTATGCGGGGCTCCGGCAGGCCGTGCGGCGCAGGTTCGCTCGGATACTGAAGGGCGAGGCGCCGATGCCGGATCTGCTGTTGATCGATGGCGGACCAGGACAGCTCGCTGCCGCCTGCGCGGCGCTCGAGGAACTAGGCGTCGGCGGCGTGGTGACAGTCGGCGTGGCGAAGGGCGCGGACAGGCGGGCTGGACAGGAAAGGCTGTTCTTGGTGGGGCAGGAGGGCCCGCTTATACTGCCGGCAGAGTCCGCGGCACTCAGGCTCATCCAGCGGATCCGGGACGAAGCGCATCGCTTTGCGATCACCGGACACCGCCAGGCGAGCCGCCGTACGCGCCGCGGGTCGGTGCTCGAGGAGATCCCGGGACTCGGTCCCAAGCGCCGCCGGGACCTGCTCAATGCCTTCGGCGGATTGCAAGGCGTTCGGCAGGCCTCGGTGGAGGATCTCGCGAGGGTACAAGGCATCAGCCGCCAGCTCGCCGAGCGAGTCTTTGAACGGATGAACGCGGGGTCCTGATCCTTGAACCTCAATTCCCTGCCCAACATTCTGACGGTCATCCGGATCGCGGCCGTGCCGTTGCTGGTGGGGGTTTTCTACTGGGACCACGGCTGGGCGCACGTGCTCTCGGCCGTGATCTTCATCGCCGCGGCCGTGACCGACTCGCTGGACGGCTACCTGGCAAGGCGGCTCGGCATCACGACGCCGCTCGGAGAGTTCCTGGACCCGGTCGCGGACAAGCTGATCGTCGCGACCGCGCTGGTGCTGCTGGCCGCCTACGACACGCGCTGGTGGGTGGTGATCACCGCGGCCGTGATCATCGGACGGGAAATCACCGTTTCGGCGCTGAGGGAATGGATGGCTCACCTCGGCGCGCGCGCCAAGGTGGCCGTCTCGGGCATGGGGAAGTTCAAGACGATCCTGCAGATGACGGGCCTGAGCATGATGATGTTCCGCCAGGACGTCTTCGGCCTTCCGGTCTACCAGATCGGCGTCGTGCTGCTGGTGATCGCGGCCGCGCTGACGCTCTGGTCCATGGGCAGTTACTGGCGGGCGGCCTGGCCGGAACTCAGGAAAGACCGCGTCGCTTGACAGTTGGGGGCTCCGCCCCGGAAAATTCGCGTTCCCCGAGGGCGCCTCGGGTTCGCCCGGGCGGGAATAGCTCAGTTGGTAGAGCACGACCTTGCCAAGGTCGGGGTCGCGAGTTCGAGTCTCGTTTCCCGCTCCAGTTTTCGCCGTGACCCCGGGCCAACCCCCGGGGTCATGCGTTTCAGGGGCTAGGTGGCAGAGTGGTCATGCAGCGGCCTGCAAAGCCGTGTACGCCGGTTCGATTCCGACCCTAGCCTCCAATTCTTGTTCTTGAGCCTTCTCCAGGCCATTCCGGGTCGTCCCCGGACGTGCACGGCCGGTGCGCCAGCGGGCCGGAAGAGTTGTCGTCAACGGGTCAGGATCGTTGTCGCCGAACAGGCGATCTGCTCGTCCGTCTGTCTCGATCGGTCATTGGTCACTCTCCTGGGCCCTCGATGGGACTTCGTAAGCTCAGCTTGGCCCAGTTCTAATTCGACCTGGAAACCGGGAGGACGTCACCACCGAACGGTCGGAATCTGGCGCGATCGCACGTCTGAGGTACCCTCTGCCTGTTCCCGGTACATGTCCCACCTTCGCATGGAGGACCTGCGTATGGACCCATTGTTGAAATGGTCTGGGCAGCTGATGGGATTCTGGCTCGCGATTGTCGGGATCGCGATCGTATTCGGCGTCCTGTTTGCTATTGGAAGTTCGCTGCGACATCGGAGTCAGCATCGCAACCGTTCTGAAGAATAGAGGCTGAAGTCAGCAGCAGTCTTCAGCCATTCCAGCCTGGCTCGCGAGTCAGGCGGCGATGGTCCTCGAGGGAAGGGTGCCGCTGCGCCCAGGCTCGAGTCGGGCGCTCCATCTGTTCCGTGGATGTCCGCTACATCTTGTCCTCGAGGGGCAGGTGGGCGAGGAACCAGTCCTCGATCCGCTGCATGAACGAATCGGCGGGCTGCGACCTGAGCACCACGTCCTCGGACACCCAGACGACCTCGCCGCGCTCGTCGATCTTGAGATGCCAGGCGTTCGCCTCGGCGAAATCCGGCTCGAACGCAGTCCGGACCCGCGCGTTCAGCGCCTCGCTCTCGACCAACAGTCCCATCTCGGTATTGATGCGCAGCGAGCGCGGATCGAGGTTTGCGCTGCCGATGAACACCTTGTCGTGATCGATCACCAGTGCCTTCGCATGAAGCGCGAGCGACTTCCGGTCGGCGGGCGGGAACATGTGCACGTAGCGGTCGCGCGCGTCGACGCGGACCTCGTGCAGTTCCGCGCCGCCCGAGAGCAGCTGCCGGATGTGGTTGCGGTAGGCGCTGTGGGCAGCGAGGTGGTTGTTCGAGCTGATCGAGTTCGTGAGTATCCGCACCTCGACGCCGCGCCGCACTGCGCGCTCGATCGCTGCCTCGAGGTGCGGCGACGGAATCAGGTACGCGGACAGGACCAGGATCTCCTCCGTGGCGTTGTCCAGCAGCGCGGTCAGTTCATCGGCCAGCTGAACAGGGCGGTCGGCAGCCGCATCGGGGCGCTCGGCGGGTGGCGCGTCCACGTATAGCGTCGGCTTGCCCGGCAGCGCGTTGCGCAGCTGCGCTTCCCAGCGCCGCTGCAGCAGGTCCGGCGTCGGTTCATTGTGAATTCGGATGTCCGGCTCTTCGATCCGGGTTGCTTCACCGAGCTCCGCATACGATGGCTCGAGGTGCGACAGTGCCTCGATCGGAAACGACCAGCGATCGTTCCAGTAGGCATCGAACGCAACGCTGATCTCGTGCACGATCGGCCCGCCGACCAGCAGCTCGAGGTCACGGAAATTGGCCGCGTCGTGCAGTCCGAAGTACTCGTCGGCGATGTTGCGGCCGCCGACGATCGCGACCCTGTTGTCCGCGATCAACGCCTTGTTGTGCATGCGGTGATCGAGCCGTCCGAATTCGCCGAGATTGAGAATCTCCCTCGTCACCAGACCGTCGGCGCGGCGCCTGAACGGGTTGTACACCCGGTACTCGATGTTCGGATGCGCCTCCAGCGCGAGCAGCAGGCGGTCTTCGGAAGCGAGGAACGTGTCGTCCACCAGCAGACGCACGCGCACGCCTCGCTCGGCGGCGGCCATCAGGTGCGTGAGCACCATCGATACCGCGGTGTCGAAATCCCACAGGAAGGTCTGCATGTCGACGCTCTCGCTCGCCGCGTCGATCGCTAGCAGCCGCCAGTCGAGCGCGCTCGGACCGTCGTCCAGCAGCACCTGCCAGTCGTCGGTACGAACCGCCGCGAGCGAATCCCACCGCGAGGAACTGGCGGGAGCCAGAGCAAACTCATCGGGCGTGTCGACCGGCGCGAGCGCCTGGCAGGCGCCGAGCACGCCGCTTAACATAAGGACGATCAGCCTGCGCATTTGGTCCAGCGTGGGTTCAGATTTGACTTAAAAAGCTACCACAGGCTCGGGGAGCGCACGGCCGCGTCGAATCAGGCCACTGGCGTCACAAGAACCTGCCAATCCTCGGGCCGTGCCATGTAGACTGCGGGCGAAACGTGGCATGCCTCGAGTGTACGTCACACGCGGGGCGCAACAAGAACGAGCAACAACACCGGCATCGACCGGGAGG
>DATIRA010000278.1:0-4776 GCA_035470225.1 Steroidobacteraceae bacterium
AGATCCAGACGCCCGCGATCGTCACGGCCAGCGTCAGCGCGGCCAGCGCTGCGACGCCGAGCGGCGCGACGGCCAGCGCGATCGCGAGCCCTACCAGCGATCCGAAGGTCCCCGGCGCAAACGGGGCGAGGCCCGCGCCGAAGCCCAGTGCCAGCAGCTGCACCGGGTCGGCGAGGTGCCTCGGCGTCGGCCGGCGCGGGACGCGGTCTTCTTCAGGCGAAGTGGTCATAGCCGCCCTGCGGCATGCCGACGCTCCGACCATCGCGCAGGCAGCTCACTCCGCGCCCGCCCCCGATGCGGCCGATGCGGTGCACGACGCAAGCCCCTAGCAGCCTCTGCAACTGCTCCGCGGACCTGGCCCCGGGCGGCAGCGTGAACAGCAGCTCGTAGTCGTCGCCGCCGTGCAGGATGAACTGCTCCGCCCGCTCCGGCGGAAAGCGCGCAGCCAACACCGGCGAAACCGGCAACTGGTCGAGCTCGAGTGTCGCCGACACGGAACTGGCCCGACAGAGTTTCTCCAGGTCGCCGAGCAGGCCGTCCGAGACGTCCATCGCCGCACTCGCCAGGCCGCGCAGCGCGCGACCGAGCCCGAGGCGTGGCTCGGGGAACAGGAAGCGGCGTGCCAGTGGATCGGTCCCGGCCGACCCCGAGTCGCGCTGCAGCAGCTCGAGTCCCGCCGCGGACTCTCCGGGCCAGCCGGAAACGAACAGCTCGTCGCCGGGCCGCGCGCCCGAGCGCCGCAGGGCCTCGCCCGGCGGCACGACGCCGAGCGCCGTGACGCCGAGCACCAGCGGTCCGCGCACCGTGTCGCCACCGACCAGCGCGACGCCGTACCGCTCCGCCAGCGCGAGCAGCCCAGTCGCGAAGCGCTGGAGCCATTCCGCCCGGGCCTCGGGCATGCACAGCGACAACAGCGCCCAGGCCGGGTCGGCGCCCATCGCAGCGAGGTCGCTCAGGTTCACCGCGAGACACTGGTGACCGATCGACTCGGGTGGAGCGCCGCAAGGGAAATGGCGACCTTCGACCAGCGTATCGGTAGCGGCCACCAGGCACTGCCCGGGCGGCAGCTCGAGCAGCGCCGCATCGTCCCCGACTCCGAGCAGCACCCCCTCCCGCCGCCCCGGACGGTTGAAGTACCGCTCGATCAGGTCGAATTCGCCGATCGACACGGGGTTACCGCTCAGTCGCCCGGCGACGACGCCGACTTCGCGGCGGCCTGCTCGAGCGCACGGGCGCTGCGCGCCGCCCGGTCCAGCACCGCGTTGACGAACTTGTGACCCTCGGTGGCGCCGAAGCGCTTCGTCAGCTCGACCCCCTCGTTGATGACGACGCGGTACGGAATCTCGGGACGACTCTGCAGCTCGAAGAGCCCGATCAGCAGCACGGCGTGCTCGACCGGGTCGAGCTGCTGCACCGGTCGGTCCAGCAACTGCCCGAGCGCGTCGTCGAGCTCGCCGATCCCTTCGAGCACGCCGCCGAGCAGCTCCTGGAAATAGCCCGGGTCGGCCGAGGCGAACTCCTGCTCGGCCGCGTACTGGTTGCGTAGATCCGCGAGGCCCTGCCCGGTCAGCTGGTGCTGGTACAGCGCCTGCATCGCGAGCTTCCGCGACAAGCTGCGCGAGCGCCCGGCTGAGTCGCGTCGGCCGGCCACGTCTCAGGCTTCCAGGCGCTTGAGCAGGTTGGCCATTTCCACCGCGCAAAGCGCCGCATCCGCTCCCTTGTTACCGGCCTTGGTGCCCGAGCGCTCGATGGCCTGCTCGATCGTCTCGGTCGTCAGCACGCCGAAGGCGACCGGCACGCCCGAGTCCTCCGAGGCCCGCGCCAGCCCGGCTGCACACTGTCCCGCCACGTAGTCGAAGTGAGGGGTCGCGCCGCGTATCACCGCACCAAGCGCGACGATCGCGTCCGGGCGGCGGGTCGCCACGACCTTGCGCACCGCGAACGGCAGGTCGAACGCGCCCGGCACCCGCACGAGCTCGATCTGCTTCTCGCTTGCACCGTGCCGTAGCAGCGCGTCGATGGCGCCCCGCACCAGACCCTCGACGATGGTCTCGTTGAAGCGCGCGGCGACGATGGCGATGCGCAGGTCGCGCACCAGCAGGTCGCCCCCGAGGCTGCGAATGTTGTCCATCAGTGAAGACCTCAGGTGGATTCGTCCACGTATTCGACCACTTCGAGGCCGAACGCGGACAGGCCGTGCATCTGAATCGGCGCGCTCAGCACGCGCATTCGGGATATGCCGAGGTCGCGCAGTATCTGCGCGCCGATGCCGTAGGTCCGGAGCACCCGGGCCCCGATGTGGCGCGGCTGCGGCTCGTGTCCGAGCGTGCCGCTGATCCCCTCGACGATGTCCCGCGGCGTCTCGTGCGGCCGCAGCAGCACGATCACGCCTGACTTCTCCTTCGCGATGCGCTGCAGCGCGTTGCGCAGCGTCCAGCCACCGCTCTCGTCGTGCCTGCCGACCACGTCGCGCAGGGTCTCGACGAGATGCACCCGCACCAGCGGGGCCGCGTCGCCCGCGAGTTCGCCTCGCACCAGGGCGAGGTGCACGCTGCTGTGCACGTGATCCTCGTAGCACAGCAAGTCGAAGGGCCCGAAGTCGGTCGTGACCGACTGCTCGGCGACCCGCTCGACCGAACGCTCCTTCTCGAGCCGGTAGCGAATCAGGTCCGCGATCGTTCCGATCTTCAGCCCGTGCTCGCGGGAGAAGCGCTCGAGATCGCGCCGCCGTGCCATGGTCCCGTCCTCGTTCAGGATCTCGACGATCACGGCTGCCGGCTCCAGGCCGGCCAGGCGCACCAGGTCGCAACCTGCCTCGGTGTGGCCGGCACGAGTCAGGACCCCCCCGGGCTGCGCCATCAACGGGAAGATGTGCCCGGGCTGGCGCAGGTCCTCCGGGCGCGCCTCGCGTGCGACGGCAGCCCGTATGGTCTGCGCCCGGTCGTGCGCCGAGATGCCGGTGGTCACACCCTCCGCCGCCTCGATCGACACGGTGAAATTCGTACGATGGTCGAGGTCCGTCTCCGTGACCATCAGCGGCAGCCGCAGCTGCCGGCAGCGGTCCCGGGTCAGCGTCAGGCAGATCAGGCCGCGACCGTAACGGGCCATGAAGTTGATGTCCTCGGGACGCACGTGCTCGGCGGCCATTATCAGGTCGCCTTCGTTCTCCCGCTGCTCGTCATCCATCATGACGACCATGCGCCCGTGACGCAGCTCATCGAGGATCTCGTCGATCGAATTAAGATTACTCATTCAAAACAATCTTTATCTAACTGTTTTATATCGTTTTTATATTGAAATAATCGTCACTTCCGGCCGCGCGGCGACAGTTTAGCAGGGCCCGAGCCTAGTCACGCGCGCCGAGGCGCTCCAGGTACCGCGCGATGATGTCGACCTCGATGTTGACCGCCGTGCCCGGCTGGTAGTCCCCGAGAATCGTGGCCTCGAGCGTATGCGGCACCAGGTTGACGTCGAAGCGCACGCCCGAGACGCCGTTGACCGTCAGGCTCACGCCGTCGACGCAGACCGAGCCCTTGCGCGCCACGTATTTCGCGAGCGCCGCCGGCACCTCGAACTCGACGCGCACCGAGCGGGCATCGTCCCGACGACCGACGACCCGACCGACTCCGTCGACGTGGCCGGTCACGTAGTGGCCGCCGAGCGGCTGGCCGGCCAGCAGCGCCTTCTCCAGGTTCACCCGGGTGCCGGGTTGCCAGTCGCCCAGCGTCGTCATCGCCAGCGTTTCGCGGGAAACGTCGGCCCGGAACGCGCCGGAGTCCATGCCGGTCACCGTCAGGCAGACGCCGTTCACAGCGATGCTGTCGCCGGTCGTCACGGACTCGAGCGACATGGACGGGGTCCCCACGTCGATCGTGACGTCGCCGTCCTTCGGCTCGATGGCCCGGATCAGACCCACCGATTGAACGATTCCCGTGAACATCAGCCCCGCCCCCCTCGATGCGGCCTTAGCGTCAACCGCAGATCCTCGCCCACCTGCCGCACGTCGCGCCATTGGAACCGCCACCGCGCACTCATGTCCTGCAGCTCCGGCAGCATGGCCAGCGGGCGCGCGGTATCGCCGAGCACGGTGGCGGCAACGTACAGCACCCACTCATCGACCAGCCCCTGGCGCAGCAGGCTGCCGCCCAGCGTAGGACCGGCCTCGACGAGCACCTCGTTGCACTCGAGCGCGGCGAGCCTCGCGAGCACCGCAACGAGATCGAGCCCGCCGTCGTCGACCGGCAATGTCTCCAACCGCACTTCCGGGCCCGCTTCGTCGATTGCATTCACGCGACTCGCCTCGCCGGCAAACACCAGCGTCGGCGCGGGACCCTGCAGCAACTTCGATCGGCGGGGAATCCGCAATCCCGGGTCCATCACTACGCGCAGCGGCCGGCGGCCGAGCATCGCCAGCGATTCGTCGCGCACCGTGAGCTCGGGGTCGTCCGCGCAGACGGTTCCGACTCCGGTCAGGATCGCGCTCGAGCGCGCGCGCAGGCGCTGCACGTCGGCGCGCGCAGCCTGTCCGGTGATCCAGCGGCTCGCACCGCTCGCGAGCGCCGTGCGGCCATCGAGACTGGCGGCCGTCTTCAGCGTGACCCAGGGGCGGCCCCTGCGCATGCGGCTCAGGAAACCACGATTCAGCTCCGTCGCTGCGGATTCGAGCAGGCCGCACTGTACCTCGATGCCGGCAGCCGCGAGCCTCGCGAGGCCGCCGCCATTCACGCTCGGGTTCGGATCGCCCGTCGCGGCCACGACCCTGGTGACACCGGCGGC
>DATIRA010000279.1:0-2840 GCA_035470225.1 Steroidobacteraceae bacterium
TCCCGGCCATCGATGGAGTTGTTCGCGATGTCCGCGATCTCCTCGAGCAGCTGCAGCACGCGCCCCTGCTGGTCATTGAGATCGTCCTGGGACGCCGAGGTCATTCCCCGCTGCGCCACCAGCGTCGCCCGCATCCTGAGACGCTCGATGATGTTGCCCGGCTCCAGGAACCAGAACGTATAGGCGAAGTACGGAAGCATGCTCGCCAGGCCGAGGCTGGTCAGCGTCATCACCAGGATCAGCAGGCTGCGGGGCACGAAGTCCGCCTGCAGCGTCACACTCAGCCACACCGCGCACAGGCTCGCGATGATGTAGAAGCTCAAGACCGCGACGTGCACAGGATCGCGCAGGAACATCATTGCAACGCCGGTATAGCGCTCCGACGACAGCTGCACGATGATGGCGATGACTGTGAGCACGATGCCGAGCGCGGCCACGATGGTCGTGCCGAGCGCAGGCAGCGCGTCGGTAATGAACTGCGGATTGAAAGAGAGGTAGTGTTCGACCGCACCGACGCCTGTCACCCGTCCCCCGAGGAACAGCAGGTCGACGACGTAGAGGCCGGTGCTGAAGAGCAGCGCCACCGCCACGACGATGGCCATCGGTGCTATCCAGGTGCGGACGATCTTTGGCGTCGTCAGCCGCCTGGACCTTGCGGTGACCCGCGCGAGTATGTCCCCGCTCAGCGTACGGCCGTTGTTGTCGGCCATATCAGGCCAATTGCTCGCCGGCGAGGACATAATGCGTTCCTGGCCATCCCTCCAGTCCTGCAAGCTGCGATGCAGGGTTCCGCCTGTGCACGGACTCGATAACACTATGAGTCAACAACAGCGGCGACTTCAAGTCGCCTCACAGGCAATCCAAGATCGATGCATCCCGCGGGCGGCGTTTGCCTGGCCGGCCTGCACAGGAATTCCGGACGTCTGCGCATTCAAGTCGACGATCAACTGAAGGTGAAGTTTCCCGCCTGCGCGAGGACTGCAACGGTGGCACCAGTGTCGTGAAGCCGGCTGCATGCACTGTCGCAGGGCAGCTGGGACCCCAGCCTGGACGAGAGCGCGGCCGGAGCGCCGGCACTGCCGGACACTGGTCAGTTGCTGCGGATCAGCTGTGACAACTCGAACAGGGTGCCGCTCGACGAAATAAAACCGCCGATGTCGCTGCACTTGAAGTTCAAGGCATGCATTGCCCACATTGTCGCGCTGTCGGACGACGTCGGGCTGCTGCGCTGCGTCATTGCCTCAAAGGGGACAGATCTATTTGTCCAGGAATCGACCCGCAATCTCGGCGGGATCCGCTGGACAAATGGATGACAAATAAATCTGTCCCCTTTTGTCAGCGGCTGCGCCCCTGCCGCGGCTGGTGGTGCTGCGGGCTCATCTGATCGCGGCGCTCGCGCATCCGCTCACGCTGCTCGGGGGACATGTTCCGCCAGCGCTGCTGCATGTGTTGCCGCTCCTCCGGCGACATCTCCTGCCAGCGGCGGCGCAATTCCTCGCGCCGCTCCGGCGGCATGTCGTGAAAGCGACGGAAATTCTCCCGCAGCCGCTGCTGCTCATCCGGCGGAAGTTCCCGGAACCGCTCGTAGCGCTCGCGGATGCGCTGGCGGTCCTCCGTCGACAGGCTCTGCCAGCGATCGAATCGCTGCCTGGCCATTTGCCGCTGCTCGGGGCTCATCTTCTGCCAGCGCTCGGCACCCCGTGAGAGTGCCTGCTGGCGACCCGGCGGCAAGGTGTTCCATTCCTCGCGGAAACGTCCGAGCACCTGTTGCTGCTCGGATGAAAGCTGATCCCAGGCGACCGCTGCCGGAGCGGCCTGCGTCTGCTGTGCCGTCGTTGGCGGAGCGAACGCCAGCAGCGATGCCGCGATCAAACTCCAGGTCCGGGATTTCATGTCCCCTGCTCCCGCAGCTCGGTGCCGGCCGTCGGCTTCGATTCCTCGACGTCGCGCACAGCCCTCTCTGCCATCAGCCAGTCAACATCCTCCTCGTCCCAGGAACCCAGGTACTCGAGCAGGTCCAGGCTCATGTCCGTCGGTTCGGTTGCCGCCGCCTGCTCGGACGAGCCCGGTTCGCCGGCTGGCACACGGTCGGCCCCGATTGCGGTCGGGGGCAGGGCCGCCGCCAGCCACGTCCACATCAAGGTCGGGAGTCTTGGGTCAGCCCACGCCACCGGAAGCCATCTCCAGCTCGAGCTCCTCGAGCATCGCGTAGAAATCGAGATCGCCTGCGACGAGGTCGAGGTCCTCACCCGCGACCACGAATTCGAGCGCGTCCAGGCCCGCCGGTGATCCGCCGGCGATCGACTGGCCGCCTTCGTCACCACCCGGTCCTCGCCACAGGACGATGGCGATGGCCGCGACGCCTGCAACGACCAGCAGCCTGGCCCAGGGGGCCCAGGCGTGGGAAGCACGGGCCTCGAGTTCCTGGATCGCGGACTGGCGCGCCACGTTGAGCCGCGAACGGGTCTGCGCATCGAGCGAATCGACGCTGGCCCCGAAAACTTCCCGCGCCCTGCGCTCGAGGAAATCATCGCCGTCGCTGCGCCGGTCCATCACCACACCTCGCCAAGTCTCTCGCGCAGCGTGTGCACCGCGCGGAAGTAATGTGTCTTCACGCTGCCCTTCGAGCAGCCCATCGCCGCGGCCGTTTCGGCCACGTCCATGCCCTCTAGGCAGCGCAGCACGAAGGCCTGTTGCTGCCTGGGCGGCAACGCGGCCAGTTCCTGCTCCAGCCGCTGCATGGCTTCGGCCACCATCAGCTGCTCGCACGGCTCCGGAGCACTGTCCGGCACCTGCTCGATCGGATCCGCCTCGGACTCTTCGACGCGCCGCAGCGAACC
>DATIRA010000280.1:0-6369 GCA_035470225.1 Steroidobacteraceae bacterium
ATCATCCACACGCCGGCCACGATCATCGGCAGCGACAGCAGTTGTCCCATCGTCACCCACCCGAGGAACAGGTAGCCCCGGTTCTCGTCGGGCACGCGTACGAATTCGACGGCGAACCTGAACACGCCATAGCAGACCAGAAACAGCCCCGAGGGCGCCCAGCGTGGCCGCGGAGTCGAGGTGAACCACCACAGGATCACGAACAGTGCCAGTCCTTCCAGCAGCGCCTCGTACAGCTGCGAGGCGTGGCGCGGCACGCCGTTTACGAGAAAGGCCCAGGGCACGTCGGTCGGCTTGCCCCACAGCTCCCCGTTGATGAAATTGCCGATGCGGCCGGCGCCGAAGCCGATCGCCGGCAGCGGCGCGGTGAAATCGAACACGTCGCCGATGTTTCGCGAACGGCGGCTGGCGAACAGGCCGAGCGCGACCAGTACGCCGATCAGTCCGCCATGGAACGACATGCCGCCCTCCCAGATCCGGATCACGCTGAGCGGATCGGCGAGGATCCGCTCGGTGCCGTAGAACAGCATCCATCCGAGCCGGCCGCCGAGGATCACGCCGACCGCCGAGTAGAAGATCAGGTCGTCGACGTCGGTCGGCTTCCAGGTCGAGCGCGGGTCGGCCGCACGGCGACGCGCGAGCCACCACGCCGCCAGGAAGCCCAGCAGGTACATGAGCCCGTACCAGCGCACGTGCAGGGGCCCGATCGAGAATACGATCGGGTCGGGTTGCGGATAGGCCAGCATTGGACCGCAATTCTACCCGCTCAATCGTGCACGACGCGGCAGAAAAACGCCTTCAGGTAACGGCTCTCCGGAATCGCGGGATGCACCGGATGGTCGGGCCCCTGCCCTCCCGCCTCGACCACCTGGGCGAAGCGGCCGAGATGGCGGGCCGCTTGCTGGATCGTAGCGAGCAGCTCATCCGGGCCGAAATGGTATGAACAGGAGCAGGAGACCAACACGCCATCGCGCGGCAGCAACTGCATGGCCAGCTGGTTCAGCTTGCGATATGCGGCCTGGCCCCGGGGAAGATCGCGCCGCTTCTTCACGAATGCAGGCGGATCGATGATCACGACGTCGAAGTTCCGGCCCTCCTCACGCAGCCGCGCCAGGACATCGAACGCATCACCCTTCAGTGCGGTGACCGCAAGCGAGTTGCGCCCGGCGGTGGACTGCAGCAGCTCGAGCGCCGGTTCCGAGGAATCCACGCAGGCCACCTCCATTGCGCCGGCACGGGCGGCGGCCAGCCCCCAGGCACCGAGATAGCTGAAGACGTCCAGCACGCGCATGCCGGGCACGTATTTGAGCAGCGCCCGGCGGTTGGCGGCCTGGTCGTAGAACCACCCGGTCTTCTGGCCACCGCCTGCCGGCACGGTGAAACCGACACCGTTCTCCTCTACGACCAGCGCCGCGGGCGCCTCGCCGAGCGCGGTCTCGACATAGCTGTCGAGCCCCTCGAGGCGTCGTGCGAGCGAATCATTCTTCCAGACCACGCAGCGCGGCCTGAGCACCTTTTCGATCGCGCCGAGCACCTCGCCCTTCATCGTCTCGATGCCCGCGGTGCCGATCTGGCCCACGACCACATCGCCGTAGCGGTCGATCACCAGTCCGGGCAGGCCGTCGGCCTCGCCGTGGACCAGCCGATAGAACGGAGTCTGATAAAGCCGATCGCGCAGCGCCAGCGCCACCTTGAGCCGGTGCACCAGCAGCGAGCGGTCAGGCGGGTAGCGTGGATCGCGCCCGAGCAGCCGCGCACAGATCAGCGCGTGGGGGTTGACGTAGCCGTAACCGAGGAATCGCCCGCCGCTGCTGATGATGCGGCAGGGTTCACCGGGCGCAAAGCCGGTGAGCGGCGTCGCCCGGATGTCGACCTCGTTGCTGAACACCCACAGATGTCCGGCCGCGATGCGTCGCTCCTCCCGGGTCTTCAGTCGCAGCTCGCGCAACGCGGGGTCCTCGCGGTCGTTCGGCTATAGTGGGTCAGTCTAGCGCAAGGCCGGGACAGGCAATGAAACCCACCAACCCCGAGACACACGGCAACCGGCTCGCCGAGGAAACCAGCCCGTACCTGCTCCAGCACGCGGACAACCCGGTGGACTGGTATCCCTGGGGGCCGGAGGCGCTCGGGCGCGCACGCGCCGAGGACAAGCCGATCCTGCTGTCGATCGGGTATTCGGCGTGTCACTGGTGTCACGTGATGGCCCACGAGTCGTTCGAGGACCCGGCCACCGCACGCCTGATGAACGACCTGTTCGTCAACATCAAGGTCGATCGCGAGGAGCGACCCGACCTGGACCGGATCTACCAGACCGCGCACCAGATGCTGACCCAGCGCGGCGGCGGCTGGCCGCTGACGATGTTCCTCTCCCCGGCCGATCACCGGCCCTTTTTCGGTGGAACTTATTTCCCGAAGGAAGCCCGCTACGGGCTGCCGGCGTTCCGCGACCTGCTGCCGAGGGTCGCCGAGTACTACCGGTCCAATCGTGCGGACGTGCAGCGCCAGGGCGAGGCGCTGATCGACGTCTTCGACCAGCTGCTGCCGCCGCCGGAGGTGGCCCCCGGGACGCTGACGCGCAAACCGCTCGAGGACGCGCGCGAACTTCTCGGGCGGGACTTCGACCAGCAATTCGGCGGCTTCGGCGCGGCTCCGAAATTCCCGCACCCGATGAACCTCGAGTTGCTGCTCAGGACCTGGCGTGCCACCGCAGCTGCCGACTCGCCGGACCTGCAGGCGCTGTACATGGTCACGCTGACGCTGACGCGCATGGCCGAGGGCGGACTGTACGACCAGCTCGGCGGAGGTTTCTGCCGCTACTCCGTCGATCCCTACTGGATGATCCCGCACTTCGAGAAGATGCTGTACGACAACGGTCAGCTGCTCGGTGTCTATGCGCAGGCGGCGCTGGCGTGCGGGGACGAGCGGTTCCGCAAGGTCACTGAGGAGACTGCAGACTGGCTGCGCAGGGACATGGGACACCCCGAGGGAGCGTACTACTCGACGCTGGACGCCGATTCGGAGGGCCACGAGGGGCGGTTCTACGTCTGGCAATCCGATGAGGTCCGGCGACTGCTCGAACCGCGTGAATTCGAGATCCTCGCGGGACGCTTCGGGCTCGATCGCGAGCCGAATTTCGAGGGCCGCTGGCACCTGCACGCCTACCAGCCGCTCGACACGGTTGCCGAGCGCGCCGGCGTCGAGCCGGGCGAAGCCCGCGCACTGCTCGATGCGGCGCGCGCGAAGCTGCTCGCGGCCCGCAGCGAACGCGTCTGGCCGGCGCGGGACGAGAAGATCCTGACCAGCTGGAACGGCCTGGCGATCACAGGCATGGCCGCGGCCGCCCGCAGCCTCGCACGCCCGGACCTTGCTGATTCCGCGGCACGGGCGGCGGACTTCCTGCAGCGTCACTGCTGGCACCAGGGTCGGCTGCTGGCCGTGCACAAGGACGGCAGGTCCCGGTTCCCGGGCTACCTGGACGACTACGCCAGCCTCGGCCAAGGACTCATCGAGCTGGCACAGGCGTCCTGGAATGCGCGCTGGATCAACTGGGCCGTTGAACTCGCGGACGCGCTGCTCGAGCATTTCGAGGACCGCGACTCCGGTGGCTTCTACTTTACCTCCGACGACCACGAGCAGCTGATTCACCGGCCCAAGACCTTCGCCGACGATGCGACGCCGTCCGGGAACGGCATGGCTGCGCGGTTCCTGATCCGGCTCGGCCACCTGCTGGGCGAGCCGCGCTATCTCGACTCGGTCGAGCGTTGCCTGAGGTCCGCCTGGCCGGCGCTCGAGAAGTTTCCGCATGCCCACGCGAGCCTGCTGATGGCGCTCGATGAATTCATCGAGCCGCCGACGATCGTAGTGATCCGCGGCCCGCGCGACGATGCGGGCGCCTGGCTCGATCAGCTCAACAGGCTCTACGACCCGCGGCGCCTCGCGTTCGCGATCCCGCCCGACGCCGCCGAGTTGCCGGCGGCGCTCGCAAGCAAGCGTGCTGGCGAGGGAACGCTCGCCTACATCTGCCAGGGTACCCACTGCTCCGCGCCGGTCGGCACGCTGGGCGCATTGATCCGGGACCTGCGCGACGTGCCCGTCGCCGATCAGTAGGCGGTCAGGCTCTCGCCGCGACGGGGCATGACCACTCGCCCACCGGGACCGGCGAAAGCGATCGGCAGCGACTCGCTCTTCAGTCCCGAGTTGCGCAACACGACGAAATGCAGGTGAGGTCCGCTGGAGAACCCCGTATTGCCGGAATTGGCGATGTACTCACCGCGCTCGACCCGCTGGCCCGGCCGCACCCGTACCGTGTCGAGCTGCAGGTGCGCATAGACTGCCGTCGTGCCGTCATCGTGCAGTATCTGCACGAAATTGGCCTCGTCCCGGTTCTCCTGCCGGGTGCCGCCGCGGAAATTGCGATGTGCCACGTTGATCACCAGCCCGCCGCGCGCGGCATGGACCGCGGTGCCCACCGGCATCGCGATGTCGATCGCATTGCGGCTCGCGAGACTGGTATGAGTCAGCTCGTCAGGGGGCGCCTGCGTGACCGTGAAACTTCGCGCCAGCGCGAACGGCACGCGGTAAGGCCGATCCGGCGCGTGCACGGCCGAGGGGTCGCCGATCACGAAAGCGTAGTCGAATCCGACGCTGCCCGCGGCCGCCGGCTGCACGAGCTCGAGCAGCGTTTCCTCGGACTGCGGCGGGACGAGTTTTCGCGCCGCCACTTCCCTGCCCTTATCCGACGTCCTTACGGCGAACTCCACCGGACAGCGGCAGCCATTGATCGCGACCAGCGCGACGCCCGATGCCGAGGGCCGCGACTGCACCTTTATGCTCGGGGTTTCCGCCCCCCGCGACAGGTTCACGGCCTGCGCAGACTGGCCGGCCGGAGGCGGCCTGTCCGAGTAGACCCAGCGGCCGTTGCTGTCCTTGTAGCGATAAGCCGCAGCAGCAGCCGTCGAACCCAAGGCGCCGACGCCTGTGGCCAGCAGCAGAGCGAGGCAAAGGATCCGCCCGGTCTGCGCACGCGTGACGGCGATCGAGTGGAGCCGAGGGCTTCGTGGCCTGCGGATCACGGCCATGCCGGGACCTCAGCCCGCGGGTTCCAGCAGGCGGCGGCGCAACGCCTGCAGCAGCGCCCCGTCGCGGCCGGCATCGAACGCTGGCGCCGTGGACCAGTCGTAGGCCCACGGTTGCGCAATGCGCAACTCCGGCGGCTCCTCCGCATACCGCGGCAACACGTGCGCGTGCAGGGCCGGCTCGAGGTTGCCGAAAATCGCATAGTTGATCCGCAGCGCCGAAGTCTCGCGCAGCACGGCCTCGCCCAGCCTCGCCATGTCGTCGAGAAAGGCGCGCCGGGGCGATTCCGCCAGTGCGTGGAGCTGCGGCACTACCGGATCTGGCAACAACAGGCAGTAACCGCGCAGCACCTGTGGGTCTCCCATCACGGCCCAGCCGGAGGGCAACCTGCAGATCAGCGTCGGATCCGCGCCCGCGCGACAGGCGTCGACCCTGCGGTGGATCGCCGTCATCGCTGCTGGCGGTGCTCCGGCAGCCTGAGGCCGAGCGCCTCGAGGCGGGCCCGTGTCTCGACCGGATCGCGATGGTGTATCGCGTGCCAGCCGCAGGCCTCGGCGCCTCGCACGTTCGGCGCCAGGTCGTCTATGAACACCGTGGACGCCGGCTCCAGCGAGAAGCGCTGCTCCGCAGCTCTATAGATCGCGGCGCTCGGCTTGATCGCGCCGACGCGGAACGACGCTACCACGCCGTGCGCGAGCGCTTCGAGCCCGTAGCGGGCATCGAGGTGCTGCCAGTGCAGGTCGCCGATATTCGACAACAGGTAGACCCGATAGTCCCGCTTGAGGCCCGAGAGCAGGTCGAACATGTCGTGGGCACGATCGAACATGTCGAGCCACATGCGCTCGAGTTCGCCGGCGTCGATCGGCCTGCTCGCCATCGCGGCGATGCGCGCCAGCAGCTCGACGCCGGGAAGCTCGCCGCGCTCGTGAGCTTCCAGGTCCACCCGTGCCAGCCAGGCAGGCAGATCCGACATGTCCACGCCGGCTTCGGTCAGGTAACGGATGAAGGGCTCGTAGCGCAGCCGCACCAGCACTCCGCCCACGTCGAAGACGACGTTGCGGATCATCCCGCCGCGAGCCCGGTGTTCGGTACCCGCTCGAGCTCCAGCGGCTCGCCCCGGCTGCGATGAAGACGCAACACGAAGTCGAAGCGGTCCACCTCGGTGCAGTAATCGAACTCCGTCGCAGGCGCATAGTCGGCCGCAGCGTCGAAGAACTTCTGCGCCGCCGGCGCCGATCGCAGCCGCTCACGGACTTCGGCGAGCGGCGCGATCTCCCCTCGGAGCATCATCAC
>DATIRA010000281.1:0-5003 GCA_035470225.1 Steroidobacteraceae bacterium
CACCCTCTCCCGGCCGAGCCGGGAGAGGGTTGGATTGAGGGCTCTGCTCCCTCTCCCGGCACAGCCGGGAGAGGGCCGGGGTGAGGGCTCTGCCCCCTCGCCCGGCGCAGCCGGGAGAGGGCCGGGGTGAGGGCTCTGCCCCCTCTCCCGGCACAGCCGGGAGAGGGTTGGGGTGAGGGCGATCGAAACTACGCGCTCTTCGCCTGCTCCGCCGGCTTCTGGTCCCGCAGCTCGCGCCGCAATATCTTGCCGACGTTGCTCTTCGGCAGCTCGTCCCGGAACTCGATGTACTTCGGCTTCTTGTAGCCGGTCAGGTGCTCCTTGCACCAGGCGGCGAGCTGCGCCGCGTCCAGCGCCGGGTCCTTGCGAACCACGAACACCTTGACCGCCTCGCCGGATTTCTCGTCGGGCACGCCGATCGCCGCGCATTCGATCACGCCCGGGTGCATCGCGATCACGCCCTCGACCTCGTTCGGGTACACGTTGAAGCCCGAGACAATGATCATGTCCTTCTTGCGATCCACGATCCGGATGTAGCCGTTCTCGTCCATGATGCCGACGTCGCCGGACTTGAAGAACCCGTCCGGGGTCATCACCTTCGCGGTCTCCTCGGGACGCTGCCAGTAGCCCGCCATCACCTGCGGACCACGGATCGCGATCTCGCCGGGCTGGCCGAGCGGCACCGGCTGGCCCGCGTCGTCGAGGATCGCGATCTCGGTGCTCGACACCGGGATGCCGATCGTTCCCGTGTACTCGCGCGCGGTGATCGGATTGCAGGTCGCGATCGGCGAGGTCTCGGAGAGGCCGTAGCCCTCGATGATCGGAATGCCGGTGATCTTCAGCCACTTCTCCGCGACCGCCTGCTGCACGGCCATGCCGCCGCCGTTCGCGATCCGCAGGCTCGAGAAATCGAGCTTGCGGAATTCCTCGTTCTCGGCGAGTGCGTTGTAGAGCGTGTTGACGCCGGGCAGGACATGGAACTTGAACTTCGAGAGTTCCTTGACGAGGCCCGGCAGGTCGCGCGGGTTCGGGATCAGCACGTTCAGGCTGCCCAGCCGCAACCCCCCGAGCAGGTTCACGGTCAGCGCGACCACGTGGTACAGAGGCAGCGCGCAGACGTACACGAGCTGCTCGGGCACCGGCCCGCGGCTCGTGTCCTTCAGCGCCGGCTGGACCCAGGCATCGAGCTGCAGCACGTTCGCGACCAGGTTACGGTGCGTGAGCACGGCACCCTTCGAGACGCCGGTCGTGCCGCCCGTGTACTGCAGGAAGGCGATATCGTCGGGGCCGAGCTCGACCTTCTGCAGCTGGTGGCGCGCGCCCTCGTCCAGCGCGTCGTTGAAGCGTAGCGATCCCGGCAGCGTGTACGCCGGGACCATCTTCTTGATGCGTCGGACCGCGAAGTTGACGATTACGCCCTTCGGGAAGCCGAGCAGGTCACCCATCGAGGCTACGATGATGTGCTTGACCGGCGTCCGGCCAATCACCTGCTGCAGCGTCGCGGCGAAATTCTCCAGGATCACGATCGCCTCGGCACCGGAGTCCTTGAGCTGGTGCTCGAGCTCCCGCGGCGTGTAGAGCGGGTTCACGTTGACGACGACGCAGCCCGCCCTGAGCACGCCGGCCACGGCCACCGGGTACTGGATCACGTTCGGCATCATGAGCGCCACGCGGGCCCCGGGCTTGATGCCCCGCGACTGCAGCCACGCACCGAACGCGGCCGACAGACGGTCGAGCTCGGCGAACGTCGTGAAGCGATCCATGAACGCATACGCTCTGCGCGTTGCGTAGGTCTTGAAGGCCTCTTCCATCAGATCGACCAGCGACGTGTACTGTGAAACGTCCACCTCGGCGGGCACGCCTGCGGGATAGTTCTTCAGCCAGAGTTTTTCCATCTTCTCCCCCTCCTCGATCCGTACCCGGGATGTTGACAGTGGCGCACCGCCGCGCTCAATCCGTGTTTTGTGAGGCCCGCTCGCGAACCGGTATCGGCACATTGCACAGTCCGACGTGGCCGGACGGCACCTTGAACCAGCTCTCACGGCGGTTGCGGCGCGATTCGAGCAGGCGCTCGAACGTCTCGGTATCCGTGCGCAGCAGCTCGAGATGGCTGCGCTCCGCTTCCGGCAGGTCTGCGGCGAGCCGGATGCTCCGGATCGGCACGTAGCGGGCCGGGTCCTCGTAGAAGCCCAGAGGTCCAGTGCCACGCGGCAGCACCGACAGCAGCTCCATGCCCCTTATGACCCGCCCGACCAGCGTGATGTTGCGGTCCAGGTGGCGCGGTTCGTGGCCGATCACGACGTATAGCTGCGCCCCGTTGCCGCTGTCGATGGTCTCGCCCCGTCCGGCGCCGACCATTCCATAGCAGTGCGCGAGCCAGGCCTGTCCGGCCGCCGGGTCCCGCCCCACCGGAAATCCGGACGAGAATCCCACCTCGGGTGCATAGCCGTCCACGTCGGGCAGCCGCGTGAACGGTAACGCCGGCGTGATCGGGGCCGTGAATTCCGCTGGCAGCGTCGCCCGGGCGTCACCGAGACTGCGCTCACCCTCGGGGTCGCCCCACTGCACGACGTAGTTGTCCTGGGAACGCAGGATTGCGAGACCGTCGAAATAGCGCTGTCGAACGAGCTGGCGGATGTTCGCGACGTGCCGGGGCGCATAGTCCGGCGCCAGCTCGATGACCACGCGGCCCGTGCCGAGCTCGAGATAAAGCGTGTTCTCGGGGTCCGGCGCCCGCCAGTCCGCAGGCCCGCTGGCCGCGATGACCTCGCTCATGACCGGCGGGGGCTGCAGCGGGACATCCTCGGCGCCCGCCGGCGAGCAGGCGAGCAGGACCGACGAACCGAGCACTGCGAAATGCGGTGATTTTCTCCGGCTGCGCATCCGGGTACGATGCGGCCACTTTGGAACTTCCGCAAGCGTCGCTGCGCACTGATCGTTTGAGGACCCCGCCGCAGCTTTACGGTCCGGCCGTCCGATGCCGGACCTGCTGATACTCGGACCGCAGCTCCGCGCCCCGGTGCTGCGCGAGGCGCTTGCGCGCATCTCGCCCGCGCCGCCTGCCGGCATCGTCGCGATCACGGCGGGCTGGCAGGAACGCGAAGGCGAGCTCGATGCGCTCGAGGAGCACCTCGGCCAGCCTGTTCGGGACCTGCGGCTGTACGAAAGGGCCGAGGCCATATTCGAACTCGATCGCGGGCTCGGCGAGGCTCACCGGGCACGCCAGAACCGGCTCAAGGAAATCCAGGAACTGTATCGGCTGCGCCTGGACGCTGCGAAAGCTGCGGCCCGCGAGCTGATGAACCGGGAGGAGCAGAGCGAGAGCCTGCGCCGGGCGCGCCGCTCGGCCGTGGCCGCGCTGCGCCGGCTCGACGCGGAGCTGCTCAGGGAAATCGCCCGCACTCGCGCGCAATTCGAGCCTGCGCAACGGCTGTCCGAGAGGCCAGCCGTGGCCCGACAGCGTGCTGAAATCGGGCGTCTGGTCGACGAGGCCGCGCTGGTGCTGGTCGCCGGCGGCCACGTGGCCGTGCTGCTGAACCGCCTGCGGCTCTTCGACCTGCCCGGCCTGCTGCGCGGCAAGCTCGTCGCCGCCTGGTCGGCAGGCGCAATGGCGCTCTCCGACCGCATCGTGCTGTTCCATGATCGGCCGCCCCAGGGCGCGGGCAATGCCGAGGTCTTCGAAGCGGGACTCGGCCTGGTGAACGGGGCAGTGTTCCTGCCGGATGCGAGCACGAGGCTCAGGCTCAGGGACCCAGCACGGGTCCGGCTGCTAGCGCAGCGCTTCGCCCCGGCGAACTGTTACGCGCTGGACGATGGTGCCTGGCTCTTCTGGAGGGGCGGACGTCTGCAGGACTGCTCCGGGGCGAAGCGATTGTTGCGCTCCGGCCGACTCTCACCTGCGCAGGCAGTACCGTGAGCAACGAAAGGCCGGGCGGCGCAGTGGCAGGATCGGGAACCCTCAATCACGGAGGCCTCCCGCGCGCGGACCGCTACCCGATCGTCGATCCCGGCGGAGTGACCTTCGTCTACGAGGGCGAGGCCGACGAGGTGCGGCTGCGCCTGTGGATACACGGGCTGCCCACGTCGCAGCCATTCGAGCGGCTCGACGACGGCAACACCTGGGTATTGCGGATAGACCTGCCCGGGCAATCGCGCATCGAATACAAGTTCGAGGTCGTCCGCGACGGTCAGGAGGAATGGATCCTCGACCCGAAGAACCCGCTGCTCGCCACCGATCCTTTCGGCGCAAACTCGGTCTGCCAGGGACACGGCTATGTCCGCCCCGAGTGGACGGAGGGCCTCCCGGACGCACGTGCCGGAACGCTGGACGAGATCTCGGTCGCCAGCAACGCGTTCGGCGAGACCCGGCACGTGGCCATCTACGTGCCGGCGCGCTTCCGGCGCAGCCGGCGTTATCCGCTGCTGGTCGTGCACGACGGCCTCGACTACCTTCGCTACGCGAGCCTGCAGACCGTGCTCGACAACCTGATCCACAGGCGCGAGATCCCGCCGATGGTCGTCGCGCTCACGCAGTCCCCGGACCGGCTCAACGAGTATGCGGGCGACGAGGCCCACGGACGGTTCGTCGCCCGGGAGCTGCCTGCGCTGCTCGAGCATTCGTTACCGCTGCTGGGTTCGCCAGCGGCACGTGGCCTGATGGGCGCGAGCTTCGGCGCGGTAGCCACGCTGCACGCGGCCTGGCGGCACCCGGGCAGTTACGACCGCCTGGTGCTGCAGTCGGGATCGTTCGCTTTCTCGGACATAGGCCATCACCGGCGCGAGGCCGTGTTCGACCCGGTCGCGAAATTCGTCAACGAGTTCCGCAGGACCCCGGGACCGGCCAGCGCGCGAATGTACGTCTCCTGTGGCATCTACGAGTCGCTGATCTACGAGAATCGCAGCCTCGTGCCGCTGCTGCGCAACCACCGGATTGCGGTACGCTACGAGGAAGTCCGCGACGGCCACAACTGGGAAAACTGGCGCGACCGGCTGCAGTCGGCGCT
>DATIRA010000282.1:0-2247 GCA_035470225.1 Steroidobacteraceae bacterium
CCGCGAGCGCGGGGAATGATCGCCTGGCTCCGCCCCGGGGACCCGCCCGACGCGTTTCCGCCGGTCAGCGCGGCCTTGCGCGAGCCCGACGGCCTGCTCTGCGCCGGAGGCGACCTGTCGCCCTCACGGCTGGTCGCGGCCTACCGGCGTGGCATATTTCCCTGGTACTCGGAGGGCCAGCCGATCCTGTGGTGGTCGCCCGATCCCCGGGCGGTGCTGCTGCCGGGGCAGTTCAAGGTCTCGCGCAGCCTCGCCAAGACGCTGCGTAACCGCGGGTTCGAGACCAGCGTCAACCAGGCGTTCGGCGACGTCGTCGTCCGCTGCGCGGACCCGCGCCTGCGCCCCGAGGGCACCTGGATATCCCCGGCCATGCGAGCCGCCTACCTGACGCTGAACCAGATGGGCCGTGCGCATTCCGTCGAGACCTGGCGCGACGGCCGCCTGGTCGGCGGACTGTATGGCGTCGCGCTCGGCAAGGTCTTCTTCGGTGAATCGATGTTCAGCCTGGAGCCCGACGCCTCGAAGGTGGCGCTGAAGCGCCTGGTGGACGAGGTCTCAGCTCGCGGCTATGTGCTGATCGACTGCCAGGTGGCGAGCGAGCACCTGCAGAGCCTGGGTGCTCACGGAATGCCGCGGCGCGAGTTCGTCCGGCGGCTAGAACAGTCGATCGGGAACCTCGAGCCGGACCCGAGCTGGCCGCGGCAGGCGGCCCCCGGCGAGGCGCCCGCCCCCTGATCGGACCGCCGGCTTAATTGCAATGCCCGGGGCGATTATGCAGAATTCGCGCCAATTCAAGGGCCTCCGAGAGGGTGCATGTCGAAGGAAGACGCAATCCAGATGGAAGGCAAGGTGGTCGAGACCCTGCCGAACACGACGTTCCGCGTAGAACTGGCGAACGGGCACATCGTCACCGCGCACATCTCGGGCAAGATGCGCAAGCACTACATCCGCATCCTGCGGGGCGACACTGTGACCGTGGAAATGACGCCCTACGACCTCACCAAGGGCCGCATCGTCTATCGCGGCCGATAGCCGCTATTCCAGCAGCGCCGGCTCCTCGGCCGAGCGCGCCTCGACCTTCAGCTGATCATCCGGGCCCACGCTGACGAAAGCGTGGCCGCCCTTCTCGAGACGTCCGAACAGCAGTTCCTCGGCCAGCGGCCGCTTGATGTGCTCCTGGATCACCCGCGCCATCGGACGCGCGCCCATCTTGGGATCGTAACCGCGCCTGGCGATCCACTCGCGGGCCGCGTCGTCGAGGTGCAGCGCGACGCCCTTCTGCTCGAGCTGCGTCTCGACCTCGACGATCAGCTTGTCGACGACGCGCTGGATCGTTCGTTCATCGAGCGGGTCGAACTGCACGATCGCGTCCAGGCGGTTGCGGAACTCGGGCGAGAACAGCCGCCGGATCGCCTCCATCCCGTCCGATGCGTTGTCTTGCGCCACGAAGCCGATCGAGGCGCGAGCCATCTCGGTGGCCCCGGCATTGGTGGTCATCACGATGATCACGTGCCGGAAATCGGCCTTCCGGCCGTTGTTGTCGGTCAGCGAGCCGTGGTCCATCACCTGCAGCAGCAGGTTGAACACGTCGGGATGGGCCTTCTCGATCTCGTCGAGCAGCAGCACGCAGTGCGGGTGCTTCGTGATCGCCTCGGTCATCAGGCCGCCCTGGTCGAAGCCCACGTATCCGGGCGGCGCGCCGATCAGCCGCGATACCGTGTGCCGCTCCATGTACTCCGACATGTCGAAGCGGATCAGCTCGACCCCAAGCGCGAGCGCGAGCTGCCGGGTGACCTCCGTCTTGCCGACGCCGGTCGGCCCGGCGAACAGGAACGAGCCCACCGGCTTCTGCTGGTCGCCGAGCCCGGAGCGCGACATCTTGATCGCCGCTGCGAGCGTGTCGATCGCCCGGTCCTGGCCGTAGATCACCAGCTTGAGATTGCGGTCGAGGTTGCGCAGCACGTCGCGGTCGCTGCTCGAGACCGTCTTCGGCGGAATGCGCGCGATCCGGGCGACCACGTCCTCGATCTGGGCGACGGTCACGGTGTCGACGCGTTCGCCCTCCGGCCGCAGCCGCAGCCGGGCGCCGGCCTCGTCGATGACGTCGATCGCCTTGTCCGGCAGGTGACGGTCGTTGATGTGACGTGCCGAGAGCTCCGCGGCCGCCTGCAGCGCTTCGTCGGAGTACCCGACGCCGTGGTGTTCCTCGAACTTCGTGCGCAGGCCGCGCAGGATATCGACAGTCTC
>DATIRA010000283.1:0-2360 GCA_035470225.1 Steroidobacteraceae bacterium
ATAGCCGCCATAGAACGGCCCGAAGAAAGACACCTCGAGGCTCGCGACGTCCTCGGAACCGACGAACCTCGCCTTGCCCTCCGCCTCCCGCCACTCGCCCTTCGCAGCGTCCCAGCCGCGGTTCAGCACGTCCACGCCGCCACCGTCGCGGAGCCTGTAGCGAGCGGTGATGTCGGTCAGGCCGCGCTCGAAGCGGTGGTCGAGACGTGCGATCTCGAACCATGTCCCGAGATAACGGTCGATATCGAAGTCGCTGACGGGCTCGATGCCCTCTGGGACCCGGCCACAGGCTGCAGCGCACGCACAGGCGAACGCAAGAACGAGGAGCTTCTTCATAGGCCGGCGAGTGTAACGCGGTCGGCTGGACAGTCGCAGCCCGCAAGATCTCGCAGCCGCCTGACAGGCGGCTTCAGGAGGCGAGCTTGGTCAACCCGCTGATGCCCTTCGCCCGCGGCACGATCCGCGCAATCCTGGCTGCAGCCTGCCGCTTGACGCGCTCGAGGAGCTTCGGGTCGCTGCGCAGTTCCTCGGCCCGGGCAAGCTTCCTGGTGATCAGTCGCTCGCCCAGCGGCTGCCCGTAAGTTCTCAGCGGCGCGATCTCGAAACCGTGCTTGCGGAACAGGCGGTAGATCTCCTTGACCCGTTCGGGCTGCAACTCGCGCCCCAGCGTGAAGGACTCGTAGCGCTGCTCCATCGCCAGCAGCGCGGCTTCCGCGAGGCAGGCATAGGCAACGCCGGCGGGCAGCCCGATGTCCATGCTGAAACGCGCCGGACCGGGAATCAGCACCTCGCCGCTCTCGATGACCAGCACGTCGGGGCGTACCGCAGCCTCCTCGGCGGATATGTCCGGCGGCAGTGCCACGTCCAGTATCAACGCGCCCGGCTTGCACTGGCTCACGTCCAGCACGCGCTGCCCGAACGCCGAGGTGGCGGTCACGATCAGGTCGCAATCGGCCAGCCGTGGGGTCGCCGCGACGTCGGTTTCGACGCGCGCGTCGGGCGTCTCCCGCCGGATCCGTCTGCTGAGCGCCTTCAGGTGTGCCGGCTCGATCGAGACCAGCACCACGTCCTTGACCGCGGCCGCCAGCATGCGCGAGCAGACCGACCCGATCGATCCGGTAGCCCCCACTATCATCGCCCGCCCGCGCGCCAGATCGCGCCAGCCGAGCCGCCGGGCAGCGAGCTTCGCCGTCTCCAGCGTCGCGGCGATCGTGAGACTGTTGCCGGTCGTGACTGGTATCGGCGAGCGCTTTGCGACCGTGACGCCTGCGTCACCGACGACCTTCGTGAATGCACCGAGACCAAGGATGCGCGCTCCCTGGCGCTCGGCATCTTCGGCCGCCTCGATCAGCCGCGAGTACGTGAATTCCGGACGGTGAGTGAGAATCTGGCGCGGCGTGGCGCCGAGCGCGTAGATCAGCCCGTCCACGGCCAGGCCGGTCGCCGCGGAGCGGCCACCCTCGACCCTGCCGACGCGCAGCGCCGGAAGATGAGCCGCAGCGCGCTCGACCAGGAACCGCGGCAGGTGGCCGGCCCATGCGAAACCCGGGTGACGCAGCAGGTGGTCCACCGTGAGCGGATGCAGCACGAACGCGAAGGACGGGCTGACCGGTTGTCCCGGTCGCCGGGGGTCGCCGGCCTTCTTGGCCACCAAGGTTCTCTCCCCTGCTGCTGCCTCTCCGGCAGATTCTGTGTCCGGCGCCGCCACGCTGCATTAGTAGTTCGCGCAACGCTCGCGGACAGACCATCGAGCGAGGGCGGATGAACTGGATCAAGTGGCTCCCGCCGGGCATCATCGTGGGGGCCGGTTGCAAGGGGGATCGACCAGCATGAACGACTTTCTGCAGTACGGCGGCCTGCTGCTTGCGCTGGCGCTGCTGATTTACCTCGCGCTGCGCGGGGCCAACATCATCGTGGCCTCGGTGATCTCGGCGTCGATCGTTGCGCTGACCAACGGGCTCAACATCTTCGACGCGCTGACCGAGCAGTTCTCCGCCGGGCCCGTGGGCGCGTTTACGTTCGCCGGCCGTTTCTTCCTGCTGTTCATCACCGGCGCCATCTTCGGCCGCGCGATGGCCGACAGCCACGCTGCGGCCAGCATCGCCCAGTCGCTGGCCCGCAGGCTGGGGGCCCACCGTGCCCTGTGGATAGTCGTTCTCGCGACCGCCGTGCTGACCTACGGCGGCGTCGTGGTCTTCGTCGTGCTGTTCGCGGTCTACCCGCTCGGGCTGCGACTGATCGAGGAGGCAGGGATCCCGAAGCGCCTGCTCGCGGCGGCGATCGGTCTCGGCGCGGGTACGTTCACGATGACGGCCCTGCCAGGCACGCCCTCGATACACAACGTGATCGCCGCCTCGTCG
>DATIRA010000284.1:0-5198 GCA_035470225.1 Steroidobacteraceae bacterium
GCTTCGAGCGGGTCCGCGAGGGAGGGGCGCGCTCGCCGGCACGCTGCCGCCTTGCCCGGCACGCGCTCTGCTGGTATAAAGCCCGGCTCGTTTTCCCGGGGTCCCGCAACAGCGCCGGTACCCCAGGCTTGAGGATCCAGCCATGTCGAAAGTCTGTCAGATCACCGGCAAAGGGCCGACGACCGGCAACACGGTCTCGCATGCGAACAACAGAAGGCGTCGCCGCTTCCTGCCGAACCTGCACAAGCAGCGTTTCTGGCTCGAGAGCGAGAAGCGCTGGGTGCGCCTGAAGGTGTCGGGCCACGGCCTGCGCACGATCGAGAAGAAGGGCATCGAGGCTGTGGTCGCCGAGCTTCGCGCCCAGGGCGTGAAGGTCTGAAACGGAGGACAGGATCATGCGTGACAAGATCAAGCTCGTTTCGACGGCCGGCACGGGCCACTTCTACACCACGACCAAGAACAAGAAGCTGCACCCCGAGAAGCTCGAGGTGAAGAAGTTCGACCCCAAGGTCCGCAAGCACGTGGCCTACAAGGAAGCCAAGATCAAGTAGGGCTTTTGCCGGCTGCCACAGAGATTGAAGAACCCGCCATCGGCGGGTTTTTCGTCTCCGGGATCGGCCGGCGCGACGAACACCTGCCGCGCCAATGCCCGAGCTTCCAGAAGTCGAGACCACTCGCCGCGGCATCCAGGGTGCACTGCAGGGGCGACGTATCGAGCGGCTCATTCTGCGCGAGCGGCGTCTGCGATGGCCGGTCGGCCCGTCGGTCGCCCGAGCGGTCGGCGGGCAGCGCGTGCTCGGGACGGCGCGGCGGGCCAAGTACCTGCTGCTGCGACTCGAAAACGGCACGCTGATTTTGCACCTCGGGATGTCCGGCAGCCTGCGGGTGCTCGAGTCCGGCATCGAGCCCGGCAGGCACGACCACTACGACCTGCTGCTCGACGACGGCAAGTGCCTGCGATTCAACGACCCGAGGCGATTCGGAAGCTTGCACTGGACGCGCGCGGACCCGGCGCGGCACAGGCTCCTCGCCTCGCTGGGACCCGAGCCGCTCGGTCCGCAATTCGATGCCGACTACCTGGTTCGCAGCGCGCGCGGCCGCCGTGTCGCGCTGAAGCAATTGCTGATGGACCAGCGCATCGTGGTCGGGGTCGGCAACATCTATGCGAGCGAGGCGTTGTTCCATGCCGGCATTGATCCGCGACGCGCCGCCGGCCGGGTCGGCGAGCGGCGCCTGGCGCGGCTGGTAGGCGCGGTGCGTGACGTGCTAGAGGCCGCCATCAGCCACGGCGGAACCACGCTGCGCGACTACGTGGGCGCGCAGGGGGCGCCGGGGTATTTCCGCCAGGAACTGTTCGTCTACGAGCGCGGTGGCGAGCCGTGCCGACGCTGCGGCACGCCGATCCGCCACATCGTGCAGGGGCAGCGCTCGACCTATTTCTGTCCGCGTTGCCAGCGCTGAAGTCCGCCCAGTCCGACCGGTTATGAGCTCAGACGATACGGCCCGGATCGCGGATTTCCCCTTTGCGGCCCGCTTCGGTCGCGCCCCATAATCCGGGCATGCAGCCCTCGGAGCCCATCCGGATCCTGCTCGGCGTGACCGGCGGCATCGCCGCGTACAAGAGTGCAGAGCTGCTGCGCCGGCTGCGCGACGCAGGCGCCGAGGTGCAGGTGGTCATGACGGACGGTGCACGCCGTTTCGTCACTCCGCAGACTTTCCAGGCCCTCTCGGGCCGGCCGGTGCGCTCGGACCTCTGGGATGAGGCCGCCGAGGCGGCGATGGGTCACATCGAGCTCGCGCGCTGGGCCGACCGCGTGCTGGTCGCGCCGGCCACGGCAGATTTCATCGCGCGGCTCGCGCACGGCCTCGCCGACGACCTGCTCACGACGCTCTGTCTCGCGACCGACTCGCCGATCAGCCTCGCGCCTGCGATGAACAGACTGATGTGGGCGAATCCGGCGACCCAGGCGAACGTCGAGACCCTGCGTACGCGCGGGATCTCGATTCTCGGCCCGGCCGAGGGCGGGCAGGCCTGCGGTGAGAGCGGGCCGGGCCGGATGCTGGAGCCGGGCGAACTGGCCGCTGCAATGCTCGCCGGCCAGCGCAACGGACCGCTTGCGGATCGGAAGGTCATCATCACGGCGGGTCCGACACGCGAGCGCATCGACCCGGTGCGCTTCATCACCAATCGCAGCTCGGGCAAGATGGGTTACGCAGTCGCGGCGGCGGCCCGCGACGCCGGTGCCGAGGTGCTGCTGGTCAGCGGCCCGGTCAACCTGCCGACGCCTCACGGCGTTCGCCGCATCGACGTCGAGTCCGCCGAGCAGATGCTCGCGGCGGTGGATGGGCAGCTCCCCGGCACAGACATTTTCATCGCGGCGGCGGCAGTGTCCGATTACCGCCCCGCCGAGACGGCGGCGCAGAAGATCAAGAAAACCAGTGACACGATGACGCTCTCGATGTCGCGCACGCCCGACATACTCGGCACCGTCGCGGTGCGCACGCCGCGGCCGTTCACAGTCGGGTTCGCGGCCGAGACCCAGGACGTGGAGCGCAACGCGCTCGCCAAGCTTCGGGCAAAGAACCTCGACATGATCGCCGCGAACCAGGTCGGTGACGGGTTGGCCTTCGACTGCGACGACAACGCACTGACAGTCTACTGGCCGGGCGGGGCGCGGGAGCTCGGGCGCGCCCCGAAGCGGGAACTCGCCGCGCGGCTCGTGGAACTGATCGCAGAGCGATATGCCGCGTCGGACAGGTCGCCTGCGAGCCACGTCGTCGCGGTCCAGGCGCGGTGAGCCGGTGAGGCGATCGTGAGCGCGCGGAACGGGCCACGTCGTTCGTTGCAGGTCAAGGTGCTGGACCCGCGCATCGGCCGGGACATTCCCATGCCGCACTACGCCACCGAAGGCTCGGCCGGACTCGACCTGCGCGCCTGCATCGACGGGCCCCTGACGCTCGCGCCCGGGCAGACGGAGCTCGTTCCCACCGGCATCGCGATCCACCTCGAGGACGCAGGATACGCCGCGGTGATCCTGCCCCGCTCGGGGCTCGGGCACCGGCACGGCGTCGTGCTGGGCAACCTGGTGGGCCTGATCGACTCGGACTACCAGGGGCAGCTGATGGTTTCGTGCTGGAACCGTGGCAGCACGGCCTACACGATCTCGCCCGGCGAACGGATCGCGCAGATGGTCGTCGTTCCGGTCGTGCAGGTGGCGCTGGAGATCGTCGAGGAGTTCACCGAAAGCGAGCGAGGCTCGGGCGGATTCGGCAGCTCCGGGACTAGTTGACGCCCTTCAGTTCCTTGAAGCGGGCGATGTCGTCGCCGAATTCCTGCTGTACCCGGGCCTGCTCGTCGGTGTTCTTGGCGAGCTCCTGCTGGTAGACCTGCAGTCCGTTCACCGTGTTGACGATTTCCTCGGCCAGGTTCTCGGGCAGTGCGGGCGCACCGCTCTTGTCGTTGTAGGGCCGGAACCTCGCGGCCTCCTGGATCAGGCGACGCTCGCGCTCATGCAGGTTGACGATGTACTGCCGGGTGACCTCGGACTGCTGCTCCAGCAGCTCGAGTCGCTGGTCACGCAGGCGCTCGATGTCCGCCACGCTCAGGTAGGTCGCGAGCAGGGTCCGGTCACGCTGCTGGGCGATCTCTCCGGCCCGTTGCGCCTGCTCGGCTTCGGCTTTCAGCCTCGCCTGCTCCTCGAGCGAGGCACGTCCGGGCATCGTGCGGATCACGCGCCCGCTGTCGTCGAGGATGTCCACGTCGCGGTCCATGCAGGCGGGTGGAATGCTCTGCCCGAGGTGCTGCTGTCCGCGCGAGTCGCGGCAACGGTAGAACGCCTCCTTGCCCTGGTTGCCGCCCTGCGCCGCGCCGGCATAGCCGGCATGCAGCAGGCCAGCGACCAGCGTTGCGGTCAGGTACAGCCTGAAGTCATCGCGTCCGTACATGGCTCCGGATTCTGCGCCTGCACGCTCGCCGGTCCCTAGCCCGTGCCTCCAGCTTTGTGAACTGCGTCGAACGATGGCGTTGCTCACACGCCATATCGCTCGCGGTAGTTGCGGACCGACTCCAGCACCTCGGCCTGCCCGGTGCCCTCGAGATGCTCGAGCAGGTCCTTCAGGCGCAGCACACTGACGACCGGCAGGTCCAGCGTCTCGCGGACCTCCTGCACGGCGGAGCGCGCGCCCTGGCCGCGCTCCTCGCGGTCCAGCGCGATCAGCACGCCCGCGGGGCTGGCGCCCTGCGCCCGGATGATCTCGACCGATTCCCGGATGGCCGTGCCGGCCGTGATCACGTCGTCGACGATCAGGACGCGGCCCGAGAGCGGCGCGCCGATGATCGTGCCGCCCTCGCCGTGGTCCTTGGCTTCCTTGCGGTTGAACGCGAAGGGCAGGTTGCGCCCCTCGTGCTCGGCCATCGCCGAGGCGGTCGCGGTCACGAGCGGAATGCCCTTGTAGGCCGGCCCGAAGAGCATGTCGAACTCGACGCCCGAGATCGCCGCGGCGTGCGCGTAGAAACGGCCGAGCGAAGCGATCGCCGCGCCGGTGTTGAACAGGCCTGCATTGAAGAAATAGGGGCTGACGCGACCGGACTTGAGCGTGAACTGGCCGAAGCGCAACACGCCGAGCTCGAGACACAGTCGGATGAAATCTGGCTGGTGCATGCGTACTTTATACTGCGCGCCCATGCGCATCGTCACCCTGAACGCGAACGGCATCCGCTCGGCGGCGCGCAAGGGTTTCTTCGACTGGATGGACGGGCAGGACGCGGACGTCGTCTGCATCCAGGAAACCAAGGCACAGCTCGAGCAGCTCGCGGACCCGGTCTTCCATCCGCACGGCTATCACTGCTACTACGTCGACGCCGAGAAGAAGGGCTACAGCGGCGTGGCGATCTACTCCAGGCGCAAGCCCGAACGCGTGGTCGCCGGCTACGGGTCCCGCGAATTCGACGCCGAGGGCCGCTACGTCGAGCTGCAGTTCAAGGGCTTGAGTGTCGTCTCGCTGTACCTGCCCTCGGGGTCCTCCAGCGAGCAGCGTCAGCAGGCGAAATTCCGCTTCCTCGACGAATTCTTGCCGTACCTACGCGCGTTGAAGCGCAGGCGCCGCGATTACATCCTGTGCGGCGACTGGAACATCGCCCACAGGCCGATCGACCTGAAGAACTGGCGCGCCAACCAGAAGAACTCCGGCTTCCTGCC
>DATIRA010000285.1:0-8272 GCA_035470225.1 Steroidobacteraceae bacterium
TGCTGCGGTCGCTCGCGGATGCGCAACGCCAGCGCCTCGCAACCGAGCGCGGTCGGTACGGCAATCGCGAGCTGCAGCAGCAGCCCTGGACCGAGCAGCAGCACGTGGACGATCGCGTACGGCACCAATGCCAGCAGCACGTCGCGCATCAGCGAGGAAACGCGCCTTCGGCCCGTCAGGTGAGGCCCGCTCGAGGTCTCAAACTGCATCGGGGTCGTCCTCGCCGGCCTGGCCGTGCCGGGCCTGCCGGCGAGCGCGCTCGAAAGCCTCGCGTTCGGCTTCCGCTTCGCGCGTCAGCCGGTGGTCGCGCAGCTCGTGGCGTTGCCTCGCCGCGTCGGCCAGTTGCTGCTCCGCCTGCCTGAGCCGCTCAGTGAGCTTGGCCGCATGAAATCGCTCCGTCAGGCGGATCCGGCTCGGACACACATAGTCGCAGCAGCCGCACTCGATGCAGTCGAGCAGGCCGTGCCGGGTGAGCAGCTCACGGTCCCCGGCCAGCACCGCACGATGCAGCTGCTGCGGCAGCAGCCGCGCTGGACAGACGGCGGCGCAGTCGCCGCAGCGGATGCAGGGCAGCTCCGGCTCGATTCGGCCGAGATCCGCGGCGGTTGCGACGACGATACAATTAATGGCCTTTGTGATCGGCACCGCGTCCGAGTCCAGCGCCCGACCGGTCATGCCGCCGCCGGCGATGAGCCGCCGGGGTTCGCCGGCGTAACCGCCACAGGCCTCCACCAGCATGGCGATCGGCGTGCCGATCCGGACCTCGAGATTGCGCGGCTCGCTGATGCCGCCGCCGGTGACGGTCAGGATCCGGCTCGTGAGCGGCTCCCCGGTCCTCAGGTAGCGTGCGATCGCGGCAGCCGTCCCGACGTTGTGGCAGAGCAGCCCTGCATCCACTGGCAGCTGCCCGCGGGGAACCTCGACACCGGTGACCGCGGTGAGCAGCGTCTGCTCGGCTCCGGATGGGTAGAGCGTCGGTAACGCGACGAATTCCGGCTCTGGCGTCCCGCAGGAGACGGCCTCCGCGCGCAGCGCCTCGAGCGCCTCGGGCTTGTCGTCCTCGATCGCGAATGTGCATCGGGAGGCACCGGTGGCATGGCAGATCGCGCGAGCACCGAGCAGCACGTCGGCCGCCCGCTCGCGCATCAGCGCGTCGTCGCAGCAGATCCAGGGTTCACACTCCGCACCGTTCAGGACCAGGTGAACGGCCTGGCCCCGTCGCGCGGCTTCGAGCTTCTTCGCGGTCGGGAACGCGGCACCACCGAGTCCCACGATACCCGCGCCCCTGAGGCGCTCGATCAGTTCATCCGGAGACTGCTGCGCAAGACCGGCAGGCGGAACGACGGCCGGATCCCACTGCTCGCTGCCGTCATTCTCGATCACGATGCAGGTGCCGGATCCGGGGTGCTGGGCGACCGGGCGCGACGCCACGTCGACCACCCGACCCGCGACCGGCGAATGCAGGCAGGCGCCGCTCTGATCGAGCGGGACTGCGACGAGCGTGCCGCGCAACACGCGATCGCCGGGGCGCACGACCGCCTCCGCGGCGCTGCCCCAGCCCTGGTCGATTGACAGCACGGCCTGCGCCGGCGCGGGCGCCGTGGCTACCGGCAGGCGCATCGGCGCCGACTTCCGTGGCTCGATCCGCAGCGAGGCCCCGGCGGCGCGACGTCCGGTCATTGCACCAGGTTCAGGCGGCGCGCCGGCCGACCAGCGCAGGGCGGAGGTCCGGCGCCGGCGCCATCGCGATGCAGTCGACGGGGCAGGGGGGCAGGCAGAGCTCGCAGCCGGTGCATTGCGCCTCGATGACGGTGTGCACGTATCGGGACGCGCCGACGATCGCGTCCACCGGGCAGGCTGGGAGGCAAAGCGCGCAGCCGACGCAGCGCTGCTCGTCGATTACGGCCACCTGCCTCGGCTTGCTGGTCCCGTAGCGAGTATCCAGCGGCCGCAGGTCCCGGCCGAGCAGATCCGCGATCGCGGCCAGCGTCGACTCTCCGCCCGGCGGGCAGCGATCGATGTCGGCTTCGCCGCGCGCAATGGCCTCAGCGTACGGGCGGCAGCCGGGGTACAGGCACTGCGCGCACTGGGTCTGCGGCAGCAGCGCGTCGATCGCGTCGACGAGACTGTCCTCGTCGGGCTTGAGGCGCGTCGCGGCCCAGCCGAGCGCCATGCCCAGCGTGAGCCCGAGAATCGCAGCGAACAGGACCGCCGATAGCAGGGACATCGCTCAGCGCGCGCCGATCCCGCCGAATCCCATGAAGGCGAGTGCCATCAGTCCCGCCGTGACCAGCGCGATCGGTGCGCCCCGGAACGCCATGGGCACGTCCCCGGTCTCGAGCCGCTCACGCAGCGCTGCGAACAGCAGCAGCGCGAGCGCGAAACCCGATGCCGCCGCGGCGCCGAACACCAGCGACTCCAGCAGCCCGTGCTGGCGGTCCAGGTTCAGCAGCGCGACGCCCAGCACAGCGCAATTAGTCGTGATCAGCGGCAGGAATACGCCCAGCAGCTCATGCAGCAGCGGCGAGGTGGCGCGTACCATCAGTTCTGCGAGCTGCACGACCGCGGCGATCAGCAGGATGAACACGACGGTGCGCAGGTATTCGAGCCCCATCGGCTCGAGTACCCAGTGATGGACGCAGTAGCTCAGCCCGGATGAGATCGTCAGCACGAACAGCGTGGCGAGCGCCATCCCGGCCGCCGCCTCGAAGCGGCGGCTCGCGCCGATGAACGGGCACAGCCCGAGGAAATGCGTCAGCACGAAGTTGTTGACGAGGCTTGCGCCGAGCGCCAGCAACAGCAGCTCCGACACGCTACTTGACCTTCATCCCGGGCAGCGCGCCGGAGTCGGGCGAGAGCAGGAAGATGTCCCCGCCGCCGGGACCCGCTGCGAGAACCATGCCCTCGGAGACGCCGAAACGCATCCGGCGCGGCGCAAGGTTCGCGACCACGACGACGAGGCGCCCTTCGAGCTGTCCCGGCTCGTAGGCCTGCCGGATACCGGCGAACACGGTGCGTCGCTCCCCCCCGAGGTCCACGACGAGCTCGAGCAGCTTGTCCGCGCCCTGGACCTGGGCGGCGGACTCGATCCGCGCGATGCGCAGGTCGAGCCGGGTGAACTCCTCGATCGATATCGTCTCCATCTCCGTCCGCTCGCCGCTCGACGGGGCGGCTTGAGCAGCAGCGGCTTTCGGTGCGCTTTCCGCTGCCTCGGCCGCCTCGGCCAGCATCGCTTTCGTCGCAGCCGGGTCGACACGGGTTGCGAGGGGCTGGTAGGCACCGATCCGGGTGCCGAGCAGGGGCTTCTGCAGATCGGTCCAGCCCTGCGAGGGCAGGCCGAGGAATCGTTCCGCATCGGCCGCGAGCCTCGGCAGTATGGGCTTCAGGTAGAGGACCAGCAGCCTGAAGAGGTTCAGCCCTTGTGTGCAGACGCCCTGCACCGCACCCGCCCGGGCAGGGTCCTTGGCCATCAGCCACGGCTTCTGCCGGTCGATATAGAGGTTGGCCTGGTCAGCCAGCGCCATGACCTCGCGCACGACCAGCGCGAGGTCGCGGGCCTCGTAGGCCGCCCCGATGCGATCCGCCGCGGCGACGAACTCCTGGTGCAGTTCCGGCTCCGCAAGCTCCGCCGCCAGCATTCCGTCCGAGCCGCGCGCGATGAATCCCGCGCAGCGACTCGCGATGTTCACCAGCTTGCCGACGATGTCGGAGTTGACCTTGACCGCGAATTCCTCGAGGTTCAGGTCGAGATCCTCGACCCCCGGCCCGAGGCGCGAGGCGAAGTAGTAGCGCAGGTACTCGGCGGGCAGGTGGTTGAGCCAGGTCCGTGCCATGATGAACGTGCCGCGCGACTTGGACATCTTCTGGCCGTTGACCGTCAGGAAGCCGTGCGCGTAAACGGCCGTCGGCATCCGCATGCCGGCGCCGTGCAGCACGGCGGGCCAGAACAGCGTGTGGAAGTAGACGATGTCCTTGCCGATGAAGTGATGAACCTCGGCCCCGCTGTCCGGCCGCCAATAGTCGTCGAAGTCGAGGGAGCGGCGCCGGCAGAGATTCAGGAAGCTCGCCAGGTAACCGATCGGGGCGTCCAGCCATACGTAGAAGAACTTGTCCTTTTCACCGGGGATCCCGAAGCCGAAATAGGGCGCGTCGCGGGAGATGTCCCAATCGCGCAGCCCCGCGCGGAACCACTCCTCGAGCTTGGCCGTGACCGCCGGCTGCAGACGGCCCGATCCGGTCCACTCGCGGAGCGTCGGCTCGAAGTCGCCGAGCTTGAAGAACAGGTGCTCGGACTCGCGCTCGACCGGTGGCGTGCCGCTCAGCACCGAGATGGGGTCCTTCAGGTCGGAGGGCGAGTACGTCGCGCCGCAGGACTCGCAGCTGTCGCCGTACTGATCGGCCGTGCCGCAGCGCGGGCAGCTGCCCCGGACGTAGCGGTCCGGCAGGAACATGCCCGCCTGCTCGTCGTAGGCCTGGCGGATCGTCGCGCGGCGTATGTGCCCGCCCGCGAGCAGCCGCCGGTAGATCTCCTCGGTGAGCTCCTGGCTCTCCGGCGAATGCGTCGTGTGGAAATTGTCGATCGAGACGTCGAGGTCGGCGAAATCGCGCGCCTGCTCCACGGTCACCCTCGCGATCAGGTCCTCCGCGGCGATGCCTTCCTGCCGTGCCTTGAGCATGATCGGCGTGCCGTGGGCGTCGCTCGCGCAGACGAACAGGCAGTCGCGTCCGCGCAGCCGCTGGTAGCGCACCCAGATGTCGGTCTGGATGTATTCCAGCGCGTGGCCGAGGTGCAGCGCGCCGTTGGCATAGGGCAGTGCGCTGGTGACGAGAAGGCGGCGGGTCGGGGCGGTCATGGCATCGCGGGCGTTGTAACGGCCCGCGATTATGACACGCCGGAACGATCGCCGGCGCCGGTCCGCCGGCCCGGCCGCGCGCTCAGTCCGCGTCCTTGACCTGCTCGAAGCGCTGCTTGTGCATCGCCTTCGCGTAGGCCGCACGGCCCGTGATGACGCCGTGCTCGAGCAACTCCTGGATCGCCGAGTCCATCGTCCGCATGCCGTGCTGCGAGCCGCTCTGCATCGTGTTCTCGAGCTGGTCGAGCTTCCCCTGCCGGATCAGGTTCGAGACGGCCGGCGTGTTGATCAGGATCTCCAGCGCCGCGACGCGGCCCTTCCTGTTGGCCCGCTGGATCAGCTGCTGCGAGACGACGCCGCGCAGCGACGTGGAGAGCATGGTCCGCACGTGAGCCTGCTTGTCCGCAGGGAATGCATTGACGATGCGGTCGACGGTCGGGGCCGCACCGTTCGTGTGCAGCGTTCCCATGACCAGGATGCCCATCTCGGCCGCGGTGACGGCGATGCTCATCGTCTCGAGGTCGCGCAACTCGCCGACCAGTACGACATCCGGGTCCTCGCGCAGCGCGGAGTGCAGCGCCTCGGCGAAGCTCGGGCTGTGCACGCCCACCTCGCGTTGGCTCACCAGGCAGTTCTTGCGCGGGTGCACGAACTCGATCAGGTCCTCGATCGTCAGGATGTGCCCCTTCACCCTGGCATTGACGTCGTCGATCATCGCCGCGAGCGTGGTGGACTTGCCCGAGCCCGTCTTGCCGGTCACCAGGATCAGGCCGTTGTTGACCCGGCACAGGCTGCGAACCGCCTGCGGCATGTTGAGCTCGTCGAGCGTCAGCGCCTTGGAAGGGATGGCGCGGAACACCGCGCCAAGGCCGCCGATGTGCCGGAACACGTTGACGCGGAAGCGGGAGACGCCTGGAATCGTGTAGGCGAAGTCGGCTCCGTCGTGCTGCTCCAGGCGCTGGGCGGCCCGGCGTGGCATGACTTCCTCGAGCGTCTCGCGGACATGGTCCTGTCCCAGGCGATCCTCGCGCAGGCTCTGCAGATCCCCGTACAGCCGGATCCGCGGCGGGTCGCCGGCCACGAAGTGCAGGTCGGACCCGTTCCGCACCAGCACTTCCTTCAGGTACTCGTCGATGCGCCGCGGGACGTGCTGCGCCTGCGCCGCAGAGGATTGATCCGTCCCGCTGCTCATGAGGCGCCCTGCGTGACGTCGGCCTTCAGGATCGCCGTGCCGTCGGCGACGAAGCGGGTGAACGGGCGCTTGTCGAGTGCGTAGACGAAGGCGTCCTCCGGGTCGACCTCGCGCGCCTGCACGGCGTTGAGCAGTGCCTGGTCCATCAGCTGCATGCCGGCGTCCCGGCCGGTTTGCAGCTGGGACGGGATCATGTGGGTCTGGTCCGTCATGATCAGCTTGCCGATGGCACGGTTCATGACCATCACCTCGCAGACGGCCTTGCGGCCGCGCAGGTCCGGGGTTCGCACCAGTACCTGTGTGAGCACACCGATCAGGCTCTGCGAAAGAAAGCTCTTGGCCTGCTCGCGTTCCTCCGCGGGCAGCGCGTCCACGATCCGGTCCAGCGTCTTGACGGCGCTGGTGGTATGCAGCGTGCCGAGCACCAGATGCCCGGTCTCCGCGGCCGTCATGGCCCAGCGGATCGTGTCCGCGTCGCGCAGCTCGCCGACCAGGATGACGTCCGGGTCCTCGCGCATCGCTGCACGCACGCCCTCGGCGAAGGAAGGCAGATGCGTGTGCAGCTCGCGCTGGATCACCTGCGCGAGCTTGCTGCGATGGACGAACTCGATCGGGTCCTCCAGGCTGACGATGTTCAGGCGGCGCGTCCGGTTCAGATGGTCGATCATCGCGGCGAGCGTTGTCGACTTTCCGGTACCGGTCGAGCCGGTCACCAGCACCATGCCCTGGTGGTAGTCGCAGAACTTCTCGATCATCGGTGGCAGGTTCAGCGACTGCAGCGTCGGCACCTCGCCCGGAATCGTGCGGAATACGGCGCCGACGCCGGTGTCCTTGCGGAACACGTTGACGCGGAATCGGCTGCCATCCTCCGCCACGTAGGAGAAGTCGATGTCGTGGCCGGCCTTGAACTGCTCCCGCTGCGAGGGGCTCAGGATCTCCGTCACGTAGCCCTCGAGTTCCGCCTCGCCGAGGTTGCGGAACTTGATCGGCATCAGTTCGCCGTTCATGCGCAGCATCGGCGGCACTCCCACCGCCAGGTGGACGTCCGAGCAGCCCTGTGCAGCGCCCAGCTTCAGAAATGCGTCGATGCGTGCCATGGGCGGTTCAGAGGTACTTCTCGAGTGAGGCGCGCAGCTCGTCCATGTTCTGGAAGCGCTTCGACTTGTCCACGGACATGGCCTTCATCGTGATTTCCGACAGCCCCGGGGGGATCTGCGGATTCAGCTCGATCGGCGGCCGCGCCTTGCCCTGCACGTGCTGGTACATCACGGCCATGTGGTCGCCGCGGTGGTAGGGCGGTTCGCCGGTCAGCATCTCGTAGAGGATCACTCCGAGGCTGTAGATGTCCACGCGCTCGTCCGCCTTCTTGCCGAGGATCTGCTCGGGGGCCATGTACTTCGGCGAGCCGATCACGAAGCCGGTCTTGGTCAGCTGCGTATCGCCCTCGCGTTGCGCCGCGGCGACGCCGAAGTCGACCACCTTGAGCAGTCCCTGGTCGTCGAGCAGCACATTGGCGGGCTTCAGGTCGCGGTGGACGATGCCGGACTGATGAGCGACCGACATGCCCGTGGCGATGTCTATCGCGTAGCGCACCGCCTTGCCGAGCGGCAGCGGCTTCTCGTTGATTTCGTTGCCGAGCGTATGCGACGGGAAATACTCCATCGAGATCGCGTAGTTGCCGCGGATGTGCAGGAAGTCGTAGATCCGTATCACGTTGCGGTGCGTGATCTTGCGCGAGTAGCGCAGCTCGTGCACGAACCGCTTCATCATCTCCTCGTCCTGGGAGACGTTCGGATTCAGGAACTTCAGGATCAGCCGCTCGTCGACGACCTTGTCCTCCATCAGCAGCACCGTGCCGAACGCGCCCTTGCCGATCTTCTGTATGAACTTGTAGCGGCCCTCGAGAACGTCGCCGGGCTTCAGCGTCGAGATGTCGAAGCGCTGCGCCTGCGACGACTGTCTCATCAGCCCCTCGAGGTCGCTGCGCTCGACGAGCAGCGTGCGTGCGGGTTCGGCCATCCGGGCCGCGTTCTCCCGTACCGCGATCGCATTGCTGGAGAAGCGGCTGTCGAGGTCCTCGACGGCCCGCAGCGCGGCGTGGCTGACGGTACCCTCGACCATCGCGGTGGCCAGCTCTTCTAGCTGGCGCCGGACCCTGTTCGCGGTACCCTCGTCCACCAGCCGCGTCAGCGCGGTGATGGCCTCGAGCCTGACTTCCTTCGACGGG
>DATIRA010000286.1:0-3119 GCA_035470225.1 Steroidobacteraceae bacterium
CGCACGACATCATCGACATGTACCTGGGATCGCTGCGTGCCGTGGGCATCGACCCGCTGGTGCACGACGTCCGCCTGGTCGAGGACAACTGGGAATCGCCGACCCTGGGCGCCTGGGGCCTGGGCTGGGAGGTGTGGCTGAACGGCATGGAGGTCACGCAGTTCACCTACTTCCAACAGGTCGGTGGCCTCGATTGCCGGCCGGTGATGGGTGAGATCACCTACGGGCTCGAGCGCCTGGCGATGTATCTGCAGGGCGTCGAGAGCGTGTTCGACCTGGTCTGGACCGACGGGCCGCTCGGTCGCGTCACCTATGGCGACGTCTACCACCAGAACGAAGTCGAGCAGTCCCGGTTCAATTTCGAGTTCGCGGACGTGGACGAGCTGTTCAGGCAATTCGACGCATTCGAGGCCGAGTGCCAGCGGCTGCTCGAGGCGGGTCTCCCGCTGCCGGCGTACGAGCGCATGCTGAAGACTTCCCACACGTTCAACCTGCTCGATGCACGCCGGGCGATCTCGGTGACCGAACGCCAGCGGTTCATCCTGCGGGTGCGTACGCTTGCCAGAGGCGTCGCGGAGGCTTACTTCGCCAGCCGTGAAGCACTCGGCTTCCCGATGCTGCAGGCCAGCCCGGAAAAGGGGACAGATTTATTTGCGGCAAATAAATCGGCAAATAAATCTGTCCCCTTTTCGGGGGTGGCGCGATGAGCCGGTACCGCGATTTCCTGGTGGAGATCGGCACCGAGGAGTTGCCGCCGAAGTCGCTGCTGGCACTCGCGTCGGCCTTCGCTGAGGGCGTCGCGCGGGGGCTGGACGCGGCGGGACTTCCGCATGGCGCCATCGAGCGCTTCGCGACGCCCCGGCGCCTGGCCGTTCGGGTAAGACGCCTCTCCGATCGCCAGCCCGACCGTACCGTCGAGCGGCGGGGCCCGCCCGTCAAGGCGGCCTTCGATGCAAGCGGCGCCCCGACCCAGGCTGCCCTCGCGTTCGCGAAGAGCTGCGGCGTCGAGCTACCCGCACTCGGTCGCCTGGAGTCAGAAAAGGGCAGCTGGCTCATTTATCGCGGCAACGAGCCTGGCGCCGCGACGATCGACCTGCTGCCGGGAATCCTTTCGAGCGCGCTCGACGCGCTACCAGTGGCGCGCCGCATGCGCTGGGGTAGCGGCGAGGAGCAGTTCGTACGGCCGGTGCACTGGGTCCTCACACGTTTCGGCAAGGACGTCGTCGCATGCCGGTTACTCGGCGTCGAAGCCGCAGGCGTGAGTCATGGTCACCGCTTCATGGCCCCACGGCCGATAACGATCGCGACGCCTGCAAGCTACCTCACCAGCCTGCACCGTCGCGGCAAGGTCCTCGCGGACCTGCATCAGCGACGCGAAACGATCCGCGAGGGCGTCGCCGCGGCGGCGACGGGCGTCGGTGGCGAGGCGGTCATCGACGAGAGCCTGCTCGAGGAGGTGACGGCGCTGGTGGAATGGCCGGTCCCGCTGACCGGGCGTTTCGACGTTCGCTTTCTCGAGCTGCCCGAGGAGGTGCTGATCGCCACGCTTCAGGAGCACCAGCGCTACTTCCCTGTCCGCGATGCCCAGGGCCGACTGATGCCCTGCTTCGTCGCAGTGGCGAACATCGAGAGCCGGGACCCGGCCCAGGTGGTCGCGGGCAACGAGCGGGTCGTGCGTCCACGGCTCGCCGATGCAGAGTTCTTCTGGAACACCGACCGAAGGACCGCGCTGGCCGCGCGCAGCCCGGAGCTCGCGCGAGTCACCTACCAGGCCCGCCTTGGATCGCTGCACGACAAGACTGGGCGCGTTCGCGCGCTCGCGAGGTCGATTGCGGCGGCCACCGGTGCGGATCCTGCGCTCGCGGACCGCGCAGCCGAGCTCGCCAAGTGCGACCTGCTTACCGGGATGGTGGGCGAGTTTCCTGAGCTGCAGGGGGTGATGGGCCGTTACTACGCCTCAAACGACGGCGAGCCGGCCGAGGTCTGCGAGGCAATCCACGAGCAGTATCTGCCGCGTTTTGCCGGCGACGTGCTGCCGTCGACAGGGACCGGCATGGCGCTGTCCATCGCCGACCGGCTCGACACCATCGCGGGTATCTTCGCGGCCGGACAGAAGCCGACCGGCAACCGTGATCCTTTCGGCTTGCGGCGCGCTGCGCTCGGCATGCTGCGTACGGCCATCGAGCGGCGACTCGATCTCGACCTGCCGAAGCTGATCGCGGACTCGCTGGCCGCGCTGCCGTTCCCGGCCGCCGCAGGCGTGGCCACCGAAATCTACGACTACGTGATGGATCGACTGCGGGCCTACTACCTCGAAGGAGAATCGACCTCGGCAGTCACGCCAGAGATGTTCGACGCCGTCCTCGCGACGAGGCCGTCCTCGCCACTCGACTTCGACGCGCGCCTGCGCGCGCTTTCAGAGTTCCTGGACCTGCCCGATGCGCAGAGCCTTGCCGCGGCGAACAAGCGCATCGCCAACATCCTGCGCAAGTCGGAGGAGCCTGTTGGCGAGGATGTCGACGCGGACCTGCTGATCGACCCGGCCGAGCAGGTCCTGGCGGAGCAGATCGCTGCGATGGCGCGCAAGGTGGAGCCGGAATTCGCGGCACGTCGCTACACGGAAGCGCTGAGGCAGCTCGCCGCACTGCGGCCGGCCGTCGACGCGTTCTTCGACTCCGTGATGGTCATGGCCGAGGACGAGCGTCTGCGCCGTAATCGACTGGCGATGCTCGGACGAATGCGGGCGCTGTTCATGCATGTCGCCGACCTCTCGCGGCTGCCGGGCTGACCGGGCGACGTCGGACTCCCGGACCATGCTCTGGTTGCGCTCGGCTCTGTTCGTGGTCCTGCTGGCGCTGGTCACGGCCCTCTACGCCGTGGTGGTCCTCTGCCTGGTGTGGCTGCCTTTCGACAAGCTCTATGGCGTTCCGAAGGCCTGGGCGCGAACGTTATTGTGGTTGCTGAAGGTCGTCTGCGGACTCGACTATCGCATCGACGGCGAACACAACCTACCCGAGCGGCCCTTCATCTCGATGTGGAAGCACTCCTCCACCTGGGAAACGATGGCGCAGATGATAGTCGTTCCGCCCGCCTCCTGGATACTCAAACGGGAGGTGCTG
>DATIRA010000287.1:0-3065 GCA_035470225.1 Steroidobacteraceae bacterium
CAGCATCCAGATCGCGACGGCGAGCAGCATGACCCCGAAGGCCGCCTTGACCGCGTTCATCCACGGGCCGGCCTTGGGCAGCAGGCGGCCTGCGGACGCGCCGACCAGCAGCAGCGGCGCGCCCATCCCGAGGCTCAGTGCGAACAGCGCCGCGCCACCGCGCAGCACGTCGCCGGACTGCCCGATCACGGCCAGCGCAGCCACCAGCGGCGGGGCCACGCATGCGGTGACGATCAGCGACGAAAGCGCGCCCATGATCGCCGTGCCGAGCAGGCTGCCCTGCTTCTGCCGGCTCGACAACTCGTTGAGCCGTGCCTGCAGCGCCGGCGGCAGCTGCAGGTTGAACACGCCGAACATGCCGAGCGCGAGCCAGACGAACAGCGCCGCGAACAGCACGATGATCCACGGTTTCTGGAAGAAGGCCTGCGCCTGCTGACCGACGGCAGCGAATGCCGCTCCGGCCACGGTGTACGTGAATGCCATGCCCAGCACGTAGGCGAGGGACAGCGAGAATGCCCGGCCGCGGGAGACGGGCCGGTCGCGTCCCGCCCCGACGATGATCCCGGAGAGGATCGGCACCATCGGCAGCACGCAGGGCGTGAAAGCGAGCAGCAGTCCGGCCCCGAAGAACATGGCCAGCACCGCGAGCAGGTTTCCGCTGCGGATCCGCTCCGCCAGCAGGTCCTGCTCGGAGACCATCGTGCCACGCCTCGGCGGCGTGCCGGCTTCCACAGGCGAAGTGGTTGCAGCCAGCCGTACCGCGAGCTGCCGGGTCGTCGGCGGATAGCACAGGCCCGCGTCCGCGCAGCCCTGGAAGCTCACCGAGATCGGCAGCTCCGTCGTCGCCGCGTCGGCCGACACCGGGACATCGAACTGCAGCTCGTCGTAGTAGACGACCTGGTCACCGAAGTACTCGTCGTGCTGCAGCCGCCCCTCGGGCATCTGCGGCAGTCCCAACCGGGCATCCGCGGCATCGGTGTCGATGCGCAGCTTGTCCCGGTAGAGGTAGTAGTCCTCTGCGATCACGAAGCGCACCGTGATCCGATCGCGACTCGTGCTCTCGGCGGAGAGCGCAAATGCCTCGTCGACGGGCAGGAACTCGCCATCGCCGCCACGCGGTTCCCCGCCGAGCAGGCGCTGCAGGCTGAAGCCCGAACGACCCGAGTCCTCCGCAGCGGTTGCGGCTGGCGCCCGCGCCAGTTGGGCTGCCGGGGCGCTGACGCGCGCGATCCAGTTCTGAGGCGGGTAGCACAACCCGTCGTCTGCGCAGCCCTGCAGCTTCAGCCGCAGGTCGAAATCGCGCGGTGGGCCGTCGAACGTGAGCCCGAGCGGCACGAGCAGTTCACCGCGGTAAACCTGCTGGCGGCCGAAGAACTCATCCTCATGGTCTTCGCCGGCCGGCAGCTCGGCCGGGCCGACCGAGACACCTGCGGTGGCGGACTCGAAGCCCATCCGTTCCCGATAGAGGTAGTAGCCGGGCGCGATCCGGTAGCGCACGGCGAGCTTTCCGTCGGCGGCTTCGACCGAATACTTAAAGGCTTCCTGTGGCTTCAGGAAATCCTGCGCCCAAGCGCCTGCGGCAGGCAGCAGCATCGCGGCGCACAGGGCCAGCTGTCGCAGAAACAATACGCTGCTGCGTCTCATTCTCGGAAACTCTCGGGCCACGGCCAGGACTCAGCCGCCCTTCGAGGCGGCGGTGGATTCGATCCAGCGAAGGTACGCATCATGCCCGTCGACGATCGGCAACGCGACCACCTCGGGAACCTCGTAGGGGTGCAGTTCGACCAGTCGGTCGCGCAAGGCCACGAAGCGCTCACCCGTCGTCTTGATCATCATCAGCACCTCTTCGTCCGACTGTACGGATCCGTTCCAGCGGTAGATGGACTTCAGGCCCGGCAAGATGTTCACGCAGGCGGCCAGCGAGGCCTCTACCAGCGCCCGCGCCAGTGATTCTGCGACCCCGGCATCGGGGCAGGTGCTGAAAACGACCAGCAAGTCTTTGTTTAGCATAGATTAATAAGCAGATGGCCAAGGCGGGGCAGAGCGGGTCCCGCCATGGCGGGATCGCGAAAAAATCCCGCCTCGGGGCTTGAATTGTAATCTTCGGAACCTATCATTAGCAGCCACCGCGGGTGAGTGCTAACACCCGATCCCTCAAGACAGCTGACAAAACAACGGAGTTTGCAGCAATGGCAGACAAATTGAAGATTCGTCCGCTCCACGACCGCGTGATCATCCAGCGCCTCGAGGCCGAGACCAAGTCGGCCGGCGGCATCGTGATCCCGGACACGGCCGCCGAGAAGCCGATCCGCGGCAAGGTCATGGCGGTTGGCAAGGGCAAGATCCTCGAGAGCGGCGACGTTCGCCCGCTCGACGTCAAGGTCGGCGACCACGTGCTTTTCGGCAAGTACAGCGGCACGGAAGTGAAGGTCGACGGCAACGAGTACCTCGTCATGCGCGAGGAAGACGTCATGGCGGTGATCGAGAAGTAAGCCCGCCCGGATCCTCATCCACACACGAATTCGGAGACACTGCAAATGGCAGCTAAAGACGTACGTTTCAGCGATGACGCGCGGGCCCGGATGCTCCGCGGCGTCAACACCCTGGCCAACGCGGTCAAGGTCACGCTCGGCCCGAAGGGCCGCAATGCCGTGCTCGACAAGAGCTTCGGCGCGCCGACCGTCACCAAGGACGGCGTGTCCGTGGCCAAGGAAATCGAGCTGAAGGACAAGTTCGAGAACATGGGCGCGCAGATGGTGAAGGAAGTCGCTTCCAACACCTCCGACGAGGCCGGTGACGGCACCACGACCGCGACGGTTCTCGCCCAGGCGATCGTCCGCGAGGGCCTGAAGGCCGTCGCCGCCGGCGCCAACCCGATGGACATCAAGCGCGGCATCGACAAGGCCGTCGAGGCCGTCACGGAGGACCTGCGCCGCCTGTCCAAGCCCTGCAAGGACCAGAAGGCGATCGCCCAGGTCGGCACGATCTCCGCGAACAGCGACGAGTCGATCGGCAAGACGATCGCCGACGCGATGGAGAAGGTCGGCAAGGAAGGCGTGATCACG
>DATIRA010000288.1:0-4744 GCA_035470225.1 Steroidobacteraceae bacterium
GTGCTGGACGTCAAGGGGGTCGGGCGCCTGATGGCGCTGGCCGTAGAATGGGGCCGGGCACACAGGCCGGACCTGAAAGTCGGCATCTGCGGCGAGCACGGGGGTCATCCGGCCTCGATCCGCTTCTGCGATTCGATCGGCCTGGACTATGTTTCCTGTTCCGCGCCGCGCGTGCCGATCGCGCGGCTGGCCGCGGGCCACGCGGCCGTGGGTGGATCGGCGACCGGGGATCGGTCCGCCTGACCTCGAGTGCGGGTTCAGCCCTTCAGGGACGGCGCGCCGGCGGCGCCGTCCGCTGCAGGCGCTGCCAGAACCAGCCGCTCGCCGCGTCGTTGCCGGTGAGCACGTAGTCGCGGATCTTCTCGTTGCGCAGCATCGCCTGCTGCTGCTGACGCGAGATCCCCCGGCCGGCAAACAGCACCTGGTCGCCCGGCTCGAGATCGATCCCGTCCTCCGGCAGCGCGAACGACTCCTCGCCTCGACGCAGGTACAGCGGCAGGCACGGCAGACGCTCACTACGATTCGAAGGGCGCGTGAGCAGATCACCGATCGTGGCATGCCCGCCCTGCATCAGCAGCCGGTAGACGGCCGGCGCCTCGCTGATATTCATCGTCACGCTCCAGATCGCCGGCGCCCGCTCGCCGACCGTGGTCTGGAGCCGCTCGACCAGCGCATTGGCCCAACCATCGCTCTCGTTCCGCGCGATCTGCAGGAACGGCGCCAGCAGCGGCGTGCGCACCACGGCAAGACACTCCATCGCGATCAGCTCGCTGGAAACCATGGTCATGTCGGCATCGAAGGCGTCGAACAATGCACGATACGCCTGCAGGTTCTGCCGGACGATCGTGAACAGAGCCGGGTTCAGCTCGCGCGCAGTCACGACGATGGACAGGTTGTTTACGTCGTCGTCGGTGCCGGCGACTATTCCGACCGCAGATCCGATGCCCGCCGCGACCAGCGGCTCCGCCTCGGTACCCAGCCCCTGCACCGTCTGCATGCCGCGATCGGTCGGCGCGAGCGGGTCTATCACGGTGACCTCCAGGCCCTGGTCGTGGAAGGCCCGCACGACCTCGCGGCCGAAGCGGCCATAGCCACAGACTACCCATGCGCCGCGTGGCGGGGCCGTCTCGGGCTTCAGGTGCGTTCCCGGCAGGCCAGTCAGCCAGGACACCAGCCGGTAGTTCGCCGGCGCGGCGATAGCGAGCGCGAGTTGCTCACCGAAGCGGGCGAAGGGGTTGATGATGTGGTCCGTGTCGAAAGAGGCCATGTTGGCCGCGGTGTCGCGGCTCATGGCCCGCGCGAGGACCGGAACGCTCGGCTCGAGCAGGCGCACCGTCATCGCCACGGCGAGGTTGGCCTGGTCGTCGTTGGTGAGCGCGAGCACGCCACGGCACTGGTCCTTACGCAGGCCCGCTGCCGCGAGGTTGTCCGGCAGGCTCGCGTCGGCAGCGAGCGCGAGCGGCACCTGCCGGAAGTCCATCAGGTCCACTTCCTGTGCACGCGTCTCGTCTATCTCCAGCACGACGAAGCGACGGCCGCGCAGGTCCAGGGCCTTTGCAATGAGCTGGCCGGTCTCGCCGAAGCCGCAGATCAGGTAGAACGGCTCGACCAGCGCCTCGACCCTGCGATGGAAGCGGGATTCCACCAGCGTCCTGCGCAGTGCCTTGTCGCGGCCGAGCGAGAGCAGGCTCGCCACCAGGAATGCCCAGCCGAACACCGACGCGAAGATGATCGCCGTGACCCACAGCCGCTGCCGGTCGGTGAATCCCTGGGGAATCTCGCCGAAGCCGATCGTGCTCGCCGTGTAGGTCATGAAGTAGAAGGCCTGGAACACCGACATGCGCCAGGGCCGGCCTTGCTCATCGACCCCGGGTATCAGCACCAGGCCCACGATGCCGATCGCGAACACGACGACGAGCAGGATGATCGGCGCGCGCAGACGCCTGAGCGTGAGCAGCAGCGTGCTGTTCAACTCACCTCCGCATCACGGTCGTCTCGACAATCAGGATCACGATCGAGACGATGTTCGCGAGCAACGCTCCGGCGGACAGCGAGACGATGCTGACGATCGCACCCTCGGGAAGCGGCCCCTCGGGCGCGAAGAACCATACCAGCGCCGCGGCAGCGAGCTGCAGCACCGCGACCAGGCTCGTGGCGAGGTGCACCGCGCCGATCTGCGTACGGTCGCCGAACTTCAGCACCGTAGCGATCACGTTGACGACGAAGGCGGCGAAGAACTCCCAGAGGTGGTGGTGCTCCGGGTCAGTCGCGTCGCCGTAGACGAAGCCGAAGTTCAGCGTCGCCGCCAGCACGATGAAGAAACCGAAAATGACTTTCTCGAGGTTCACCGCTGTGGACTCCCGGCCATGGCTCCGCGCTTTATGCCACAGTCCGGCGCCTGCGTGAATGCGGCTCTCGGGACGAACCCGCCCTCACTCGCTACCGCGGCGCGCAACCACCGGCATCCAGTCGATCGTGGCGACCGTCGCGTACGCGGGCGGCTCGTAGCGGAAGCTCATGGCCCAGTCCGAGATCGCCCGCTCCATGCAGCCGGAGCCGCCCCGCGTCACGACCTCACCGACGCGGCCATCGCGCCCGACCGTGAACTGCACACGATAGACCTCCCCGCTTCGGACGTCGCAGCCGGCAGGCCACGCGAGTTCAGCCGCGGAAATGAGCCGCAATTGTGGCGCCGGTGCGCCGGTGGGCGACTCGCGCAGGCCGGCGCAGCCGCCGAGCAGCACGCCGCCCAGCGCAAACACAGCGAGTGTGCGTCCACCGCAAACCAGCCGAGGCGGGTCAATCGATACCGACATGCCGGCTCCGTGCGGGCGGCAGCAGAGCCCCCTCTTCCGCCAGTTTACGCCCGCAGCTCACTCCCAGGCGACGACCCGCTTGCCAACGGCCGACTCGTGCCGTTCCTCGAAGAAGAACCGCTCCTCACCGAGCGCAGGCTCGAGATCGTCGAGCCAGGTGGCCCTGGCGTCGAACCGGGCGAAGAAGGGTTTTCCGACCCACTCCTGCTTGCGGCCGCGCAGGAAACTGAGCACGAAGACCTTCTCGCGGCCGACCTGCTGCGTACCGAGCACGACGACCTTGCCGGGCATCGCCGACATCGAAGGCCCGCGCACGGTACGACACAGCCCCGAGACCTGCCGGAACGCGCGGCGGAAGATATCGTGTGCCTCGGCCAGCGGCACCTCGAAATACCCCTTCGGCCCGGTGTCCCGCTCGACGAACATGTAGTACGGCACGATGCCGAGCTTCACCTGCTCACGCCACATGTCGGCCCAGACACGCGATGAGTCGTTGACGCGGCGTATCAGCGGCGCCTGGCTGCGTATCACGGCCCCGGTGTCGCGGATCCTGCGGATCGCCTCGCGAACGACCGGCGTGTCGAGCTCGCGGGGATGGGAAAAATGCGCCATCAACGCGAGATGGCGGCCGCTCTTCACGACCCGCTCGAACAGTCGCAGCACGGTGTCCGCGTCCGGGTCCGAAACGTACTTGTACGGCCAGAACGCAAGCGACTTGGTGCCGATGCGGATGTGTCGCAAATGCTCGTAGGCAGGTTTCAGCAGTGGCTCGATGTATGCGCGCAGGTGCCATCCGCGCATCACCATCGGATCGCCGCCGGTGAACAGCACGTCCGACACCTCGGTGTGCCGCTTCAGGTACTCGTGGAAGGTCTCGGTCTCACGCTGCGCGAACTTCATCCCATCCATGCCCACGAACTGTGCCCAGCGGAAGCAGTACGTGCAGTAGGCGTGGCACGTCTGGCCCCGGCTCGGGAAGAACAGCACCGTGTCGCGATACTTGTGCTGCATGCCCGGCAGCGGCTCGCCGTCGATCCGCGGCACGTTGTGCTGCAGCTGCCCGGCGGGATGCGGGTTGAGCTTCAGGCGGATCTCGTTGGCCGCGGCCTTGATCCGGCTCGACGTCGCCCCGCCTCGCAGTAGCGATACCATTCGGCCGAGGTCCGCCTGCTCCAGCATGCCCGGCTGCGGGAACGTGAGCTGGAACATCGGGTCACCAGGAATGTCGTCCCAGTCGATCAGCTCGTCGGTGACGTAGCTGTTGGTGCGGAACGGCAGCACGCTCGCCACGGCCCGCATCGCGACGCGACGCGACTCCGGCAGCTTCGCGAGCTGGTGGATGTCGTCCATGCTGCTGAGCACGTACGGCGTGTACTTATTGGCGGGCTTGTGCGTCATTGTCATCGGTCTATTTTTGCACGGTTAAACTATTGAATACTATGGAAATAGACCCTTTCAGAAGGCAAGAATTCACGCGCCGCGTCATGAATTAATTTCATGATTCGAGCGCCGCGGTTCCGTCCGCGGCGCCCCGCAGGGCCAGTGGCGACTGGCTGGCCAGCCAGAGGGTCTGCGTGGGGTAGGCGAACTCCACCCCGAGCTTCTCGAAGGCCTCGTGAATGCCGAAATTGATCCGCTGCTGGAGATCCATGTACCGGTTGTAGTCCGGGCTCAGCACGTAGTAGACGATCTCGAAGTCGAGCGAGAACGCGCCGTAGCTCTTGAAGTGGCAGCGGTCGAACCGCACGTCCTGCTCGCTTTCGACGACCTCGCGAACGATCCCCGGAACCTGCTCGAGCTTCGCGCGCGGGGTCTCGTAGGTGAGCCCCAGCGAGAACACGATGCGCCGCTCGACCATGCGGCCGTAGTTGCGCAGCCGGCTCGAGAGCAGGTCTGCGTTCGACATGACGATCTGCTCACCGGTCAGG
>DATIRA010000289.1:0-2331 GCA_035470225.1 Steroidobacteraceae bacterium
TATTCCCAGCCGTGATAGCTGTTCTCGAGCGGCGGGAACCGGCGATACGCCTCGACGATGCGCGGCTCGCCATCGGCACTCGCCGCGTAGGAGCGGTAGCCGCCGAAGTAGTCGTCCACGTTCTCCTCGGCCGTCAGGTACGTACCCCAGGGCGTTCGCCCGCCCGCGCAATTGGCCAGCATGCCCAGCACGCGGGTGCCGGACGGATCGGCACCTGTGCGCAGCAGCGCGTGGCCCCGGGCCGGACCCGTGAGTTGCATCGGCGTGAGACCGGTGACGCGACGCGTCAGCCGAGACCCGGCGACCGGTCGCCAGCGCCGGCCTGCAAGCTCGATCTCGACGATCGACGCGCCGTGCGCAGCCAGCTCAAGCTCCGCGGCCGCCGGAAAGCGCTGCGACCAGGCCCGCATCTGCTGCTCGCCCTCGCGTCCCATCGCGCGACGGCCCGGGAACATCAGCTCGGCGTTGGTGTACTCGTGGTTGACGCAGAGCAGACCTCGCCGCCCTGCGGAATCGAGCGGCAGGAATGCGAGCGCGTCGCAGTTGTAGCCGAACTGCTTCTGCTGCGCCTGCACAGCCTCGGGCCGCGTGAGCCAGCCGTCCGCGAGCCGGCCCGTCTCGAGCGCCTCCGCGCCGGGCAGCAGCGCATCGCCCCAGCGCAGCAGCACCTGCGATTGATAGCCTTCCGGCACGACGACCGCGTCCGCGCGGCTGCCCCGGATCGGCTCGAAGCCGAGTCGCGGTCCATCGTTTTTTGCAGGTCCGGCGCCGAGCGCCGGCGCGAGCCGGGCGAGCCCCAAGGCCGCCGGCAGCGCCAGCGCGCCCGAGCGAAGCAGCGCTCGACGTGACAGCCTGCGGGTCAGCACCCGATCGAAGGGCTCGCTCATTCCCCGCCCCGCACCCGCATCAGGCCCTCCTGCACGGTGCTCGCGACCAGCCGCCCCTGGCGGTCGAAGATGCTGCCGGTCGCGAACCCCCTCGAACCGGAACTGCTCGGGCTCTCGAGCGCGTATAGCAGCCAGTCGTTGATGTCGACCGGCCGGTGGAACCACATGCCGTGGTCGATGCTGGCGAGCGTCACCTGTCCCGCCCGGTAGGAAAGCCCATGCGGCAGCGTGGCCGTCTCGAGCAGGTGGTAGTCGGACATGTACGCGAGCAGGCAGCGATGCAGGGTCTGGTCGTCCGGACATCGATCGGTCAGCCGGAACCAGAGATGGCGGACGCCCGGGCGTGGTTCGCCGCTGTCGAGCGGCTCGACCGAGCGGAACTCGAACGGTCGCTCCAGCGACCAGAAGCGCCGCCGCTCCGCGGCCATTTCCGGCAGGTAGCGACGCACCTCGGTCGCCAGGTCGGTGAGCTGCTCGGGCGGCGTCACCTGCGGGGCCGGCACCTGGTGATCGGGTCCGGCCTCGTCTGCCTGGAAAGACGCCGACATGTGGAAGATCTGCTGGCCGTGCTGGATCGCCACGACGCGGCGGCTCGAGAAGCTCCTGCCGTCGCGGCTGCGGTCCACCTCGTAGACGATCGGCGCATTGAAGTCGCCGCGACGCAGGAAATACGCGTGCAGCGAGTGCACGACGCGGTCCTCGACCGTCCCGGTCGCTGCCATCAACGCCTGCCCGAGCACCTGGCCGCCGAAGACCTGCGGGCTGCCGATGTCGCGGCTCTCGCCGCGGAACAGGTTCAGCTCGAGTCGCTCGAGACAGATCAGCCGCAGCAGGTCGGCGAGCAGCGTGTCCACGATCTTTCGATCCGCGCCCGTTCAGCCGTCGACGCCGAGGCGCTTCTGCATGATCGGGCTCGTGGTCGTGTACTGCAGGTGCACCTTCTTGGCCGGGTTCAGCTGCTCCGCGATCGCGAAGGCCGCGAGTGCCGCCTCGTGGAAACCGCTCAGGATCAACTTCTTCTTGCCCGGGTAGGTGTTGATATCGCCAATCGCGTAGATGCCCGGAACGCTGGTCTGGAACTTTGCCGTGTCCACGCGCAGCGCCTTCTTCTCGAGCTCCAGGCCCCAGTCCGCGATCGGGCCGAGCTTCGGGTGCAGGCCGAAGAACGCGAGCACATGATCCGCGTCGAGTTCGACGAGCTCGCCGCTCTTGCGCTTGACCGTGACGCCGGTCAGCAGGTCGCCGTCGGTGCGCAGCGCGGCCGCGGTGCCTTCGATGTAGGTCATTTTTCCATCGGCCACCAGCTGCTGCATCCGGGCCACCGAGGCCGGCGCGGCCCGGAACTCGGGGCGCCGATTCACGTGGACGATGCTCTCGGCCTTGCCGTTCAGGTCGAGCACCCAGTCGAGCGCTGAGTCGCCTCCGCCGAAGATCACAAGGCGCT
>DATIRA010000290.1:0-4100 GCA_035470225.1 Steroidobacteraceae bacterium
GCCGCCATCGCGTGGCGCATCTCGTCGGGGACCGTGCCGAGATCCTCGCCGACGACCAGGCAGCGGTTGAGCGTGCTCTCGAGCGCGAGCACCGACATCAGGTCCTCGAGCGGGTAGTGCACGTAGCCGCCTGCGGTCGCATCCAGGCCGACCGGTACCCACCACTGCCGGAACAACGCCATCACATGATCGAGTCGCAGCGCGCCGAAGTGGCGCATGTTCGCCGCGATCAGGTTGCGGAAGGGCCGGTAGGCCGCGGCCCGAAGCTCGTAGGGATCCTGGGGCGGAATGCCCCAGTCCTGGCCCTTCAGCGCCAGCGCGTCCGGCGGCGCGCCGACGCCCGCGCCGTTGCGGTAGACCTTCTGCTCCGACCAGGTCTCCGATCCGCTCGGATTCACGCCGACCGCGTAGTCGCCGTACAGTCCGATCGCCATGCCGGCGCCGACCGCGACGCGCTGGGCCTCGGCCAGCTGCGTATCGGCCAGCCACTGCAGCCAGGCGTGGAAATCCACCAGCCCGGCGTTCTGCCGCTCCCACTCAGCGACCGCCGGGCCATCCGGTCGGCGGTATTGCTCAGGCCAGACCGGCCAGCCCCAGCGCTCTGGATCCTCGCCGCGCAACTGCTCGTCGAGCGCATCGTGCAGCGCGTGCAGCCGCAACGGCGCACCGCGCTCCGCACGGAATGCCCGGAACGCGCGGGCCCGCCCGGAATCCCGCGCCAGGTGCTGGTCGCAGAAATGCCGGAACAGCTCTCGCAGCACCGGCAGCTTCAGTCGCGATACTCCCGGATAGTCCACCGTCGCAGTCGCCCGAAGCCGGGCGAGTTCCGCGGCGAACTCCGGAGCTTCGACCATCGCCTGCGCCGCGGCGCATTCGCCGAACTCGGGCAGCTTCGGCACGGCGATGTAAAGCACGTTCAGGAAATGGCGGCTCGAGGGGCTGTAGGGGCTGAAATGATGAGGGTTGGACGGGAACAGCGCGTGCAGCGGATTGAGCCCGACGAAAGCCGCGCCGCTCGCGGCCGCGTGCCGCAGCACGGACTCGAGGTCGGCGAAGTCCCCCATGCCCCAGTTCGCCTCGGAGCGCAGCGTGTACAGCTGCACCGCGACGCCCCAGAGGCGCCCGCCGGCGGCGAGCATTTCCGGCTCGTGGCAATGGTTCGCGGCGACGATCAGCGTGCATTCGCCGCGCTCGCCGGTCGAGGTCATGAGCTCCAGCTGGTGGTAGCCGCTCGGCAGGTCCTCGGGCAGCGCCAGCATCCGGCGCGTCACGCTGCGGCCGCCGACGTCCTGCCGCTCTGTCTCGCCGAGATCCGCGGCCCGGCAAGCGCCGGAGCGCGCAGAGCCGTCATCGAGCTTCAGGTTCCAGCGCAATTCGCCTTCGAGCGCGTCGGCCGGCACGACCACGGACACGCCGCTGGCCCCGGGCCGCACGACACAGACGCCAGGCAGCAGGCCCTGCCAGCGCTCGGCCTCGATCCGTTGGATCTCGCCTGCGACCGCCTCGGCATCGGTCACCCGGCAGCCCATCGCGGCGAGGATCGCGGTCTTTGACGCCGCGCCGACCGTCCTCAGCTCACCACGGTAGTCGTAGTAGCGGTCGCCGATGCCTCGCAGGCGGGCCAGGTGGTCGAGAAGTGAATCAAGCATCTTTGGAATCGAGTGTCCGGACGGACTCAGAGTTCCGCGAGGATCTTGCGGCGGAGTTCGTCGTATTCGGATTGCGTGATCAGGCCTTCCTCCAGCAGCTGGTTCAGCGTCCGCAGCCGCGCCGGCACGCTGCGACGCTCGGCACCGGTCGTCGCCCCGTCATCGGCCGAGCCACTCGCGCTCGCGGCGTCATCGATCCGCGCGGCCTGCTCCATCGTCAGCGGCTGCCCGGTTCCCGCGACGGCCTGCTTGCCGTCGGGCGCCACGCCCGGGACGGCCGCGAGCCGGCCCGCGACCGTGTCGTAGTCGTTCAGCACGGTCACCTGCACGTCCGGGTCCGGCGCCAGGATGTCGACGACCGGCGGAATCCCCTCGTCCGCGGTGCCCGGAATCCCGAACTGCGAGAAGCGATTTCCGCGCGCGACGGTCATCGTCATCATCTGCGGCTTGCGCGATCCGATGGCGCCCGGTCGTCCGGTCATCTCGATGTCCGCCCCGGTGACGACGACCGTATAGGCCCAGGACTCGACCGGCGTGCCGCCGAGGAACTCGACAGGCACCATGAATTCGACGCGACGGCCCTGTACCTTGATCCGGTCGGGGAAGTAATAGAGCTCGGCGACCTGCTGCTCCGAGCGCGCCTGCAACGCGCGCAGCTGGTCCTTCGTCACCTTGCCCTGGTCGGCCCGCAGTTCCGCCTCGAACTGCTCGTCGAGGTTCATCTGCAGCATGGTCCGCGCCACGTCGGGACGCGGAGTCAACACGATGCAGCGCTCCCAGGCATAACCCCGATCGATCGCCACGCGGCGACCCGGGATCGCATTGGTGCCGCCCGAGCCCGCGATGCGGTCCGTGTCGATGTAAACGTCCACGTTGAACGTGTAGAAGCCGTGGCGGGCCAGCCGCTCGACCGGCGACTGGCCGATCTCGGTAACCCGTCCGACCGGGCTGCGGACCGGCTGCGCCATCTCGACCGCGAACCAGATGCCGTCCGGCTTCTGCTCGGCCGAGAACCGGTACAGGTCGAGGTCGCCGGGCTTGAGGTCGTCCCGGTTGGGATAGAGCAGCACGCCCGAGCCGTTGTCGTCCCCGCGCGGGTCCTCGAACGCGAACAGCGTCGCAGCCGCGGCCGGCGCGCCGCCCGGGAGCTGGACCGCGACCGCGAGAGTTGCCAGCAGGAATCGAGGCGATCTTCGCAAGACTGGATCCGATGGAAGTCCGGCGCGACCACCGCGGTGGTCGCGCCGGTGTGACAGGCTGCGGCGGGTACTAGAACCCGACCTTCATCCAGACCTTCATCCGGTACTGGCCGTAGTTGTACTTGCTGGTGGAGATGTCACCGAGCGCGGTCGAGATCACGTTCGTCCCGGCGCCCGGCCGCAGTCGCACGCGCTTGCCGTCCACGTTGGTGTAGAAGTACGGGTCGTACTCGCCCCAGAAGTAGTCGAACGTGCCGCCGAAATCGACGCCTGACAGGAAGTAGCTGAACGTGAGCCCCAGCCGGTTCTTCGTGTGGTCGCCGGTCAGGTATTCCGCGTAGCTCTGCGGCGCACCCTCGAAGCCGAGGCCCACCGGTGCGACGTCGATCGTCCCGTCGATCAGCTCGACCTTGTTCAGCTCGTAGATCAGCGCCGCGTACAGGTCCGACGTCAGCTGGTAGCCGGCGCTGATTCCGAACGTGTCGTAGTCGGCCTCGCGGTCGTCGCAGCCGACGCAACCGCCGAGCCCGATGTTCGGGATCCAGTTCGGATTCAGCGACGGGCCCGCGATCGGATAGCCGTCGTAGGCGTCGGTAAGGAACTTGCTCTTGGTGACCCGCTTGTCCTCGTCAGAGATGTACTTGTAGCGGGCCATCAGGTCGAGGCCGTTGCCGATGTCGAGCGTGTACATCGCCTTCAGCGCGAAGATCTGCATCAGCCGGTCCTGGTATGGCGCGTAGGGCGAGCGGTAGTCGCCGCCGAGGCCCCAGGCGTGTGTGCCCTCCATGCGCGGGTAGATGCAGCCGACGTCCTTGTCCTGCCCGCCGCAGGCCTGCCAGTTGGTGTTGAAGTCGATGTAGCTGTACTCGCCCGAAAGCTCCCAGTTGCCGAACTGCCACTTCGGCACCAGCGTCACGCCCCGCCAGCCGATGACCGAGTAGGCCACCGGCTCGTCGAAGTCGGTGAAGTCGTTGTCGGCGATCGTCGAGACGACCTGCTGGACCTCCTCGTTCCAGCCGCCGTAGCCGATGCCCGCCGCACCCGGACCTATGCGGCTACCGTAGTTGTAGTCGGGCAGGCCCCACTGCCAGGTGCCTTCCTGGCCCTCGGTGATCAGCACGTCGGACTCGCGCCGCGCCGCGGTGATCGACTGGTAGTCGGACCCGATATCGAAGAACTGCACGCTGAGCGTGAGACCGTCGAAGAACAGCTGGTTGAAATCGAGGTTCAAGGTCCAGGCATCGTCGCTTGA
>DATIRA010000291.1:0-3889 GCA_035470225.1 Steroidobacteraceae bacterium
GATCGCCTTGTCCGGCAGGTGACGGTCGTTGATGTGACGTGCCGAGAGCTCCGCGGCCGCCTGCAGCGCTTCGTCGGAGTACCCGACGCCGTGGTGTTCCTCGAACTTCGTGCGCAGGCCGCGCAGGATATCGACAGTCTCGGCCACCGAGGGCTCGGTGATGTCGATCTTCTGGAAACGGCGGGTGAGCGCGTGGTCCTTCTCGAAGATACCCCGGTATTCCTGGTAGGTCGTCGAGCCGATGCAGCGCAGCTCGCCGTTGGCGAGCGCGGGCTTGATCAGGTTGGAGGCGTCCATGACGCCGCCGGAGGCGGCCCCGGCGCCGATCACGGTGTGGATCTCATCGATGAACAGGATGGCCCCCGGCTGCTTCTTGATTTCGGCCAGCACGCCCTTGAGCCGCTTCTCGAAATCGCCCCGGTACTTGGTCCCGGCGATCAGCGAACCGAGGTCGAGCGCGTAGACGGTGCTGTCGGTCAGCACTTCCGGAACCTTGCCCTCGACGATCAGCAGGGCCAGGCCTTCGACCAGCGCCGTCTTGCCCACGCCGGCCTCGCCGACGTAGAGGGGGTTGTTCTTGCGGCGCCGGCACAGGATCTCGACCGTGCGCTCGATCTCGAGCTGGCGGCCGATCAGCGGGTCGATGCGCCCTTCCTGCGCGAGGCGGTTCAGGTTGGTCGCGTATTTCTCCAGCGCCGAGCTTCCTTCGGAGTCGCGCTCGCCCTCGGGCGTCGCGGCCTCATCCGGCCGCGCCCCCTGTTCCTCGCCCGGCTTGGACAGGCCGTGTGAAATGTAGTTGACGACGTCGAGCCGCGAGACGTCCTGCAGCCCGAGCAGGTAGGCGGCGTGCGAGTGCTTCTCGCTGAAAATCGCGACCAGCACGTTCGCGACCGTGACTTCCTTGCGTCCGCTGGACTGCACGTGGAAGACCGCGCGCTGCAGCACCCGCTGGAATCCCAGCGTGGGCTGCACCTCCCGGTCATCGTCCTGCTTCAGGCGCGGGGTGGTCTGCTCGACGAACTCCTCGAGCTCCTTGCGCAACCGCACCGGGTCGGCCCCGCAGGCGCGCAGTATCTCCCTGACCTTCGGCGTCTCGACGATCGCGAGCAACAGGTGCTCGACGGTCATGAATTCGTGGCGAGCCTCCCGGGCACTCTGGAAGGCCTCGTTCAGGCACATTTCGAGTTCGCTGCTCAACACTGTATTCAGGCCTCTTCCATCGTGCACAACAGGGGATGCTGGTGCTGCCGGGCGTAGGTCGTCGTCTGCGCCACCTTGGTCTCCGCAATCTCGTAAGTGTAAACGCCGCAGACGCCTTTGCCTCGCGTGTGTACCTGGAGCATCACCCGCGTGGCGCTGGTCCGGTCCATGCTGAATATATGCTCGAGCACGTCCACCACGAACTCCATCGGCGTGTAGTCGTCGTTCAGCAGCACGACCTGGTACAGTGGCGGGCGCTTCAGCTTCGGCTGCGCCTCCTCAACCACCAGCCCATGATCCCGTCGGGTCTCGCGCTCGCTCATTCTGCGGCCTTGCCTGCTCCAGACCCTCTTATATAGGGTCCTTGCGACGTGCTGACAAGGACAGACCGCCACAGCTGCGCGGTGGTTCCGTCACGACCGGCAAATTGAGCCGGATTCACAATTTACGCGGGCATCTTGAGGCGCTGTCGTGCAAGTCCGTATGATGCCGGGATACTGGCGGCCCAGCCCGCCGCAGCGTCGGTTACACGAGCACCCATGGAGCTGCCGAAGAGCCTCACCCGGATCGCATCGGTCGCGGATTTCGGTGGCTCGAAGTCCCTCGCCGGTTCAGTGCCCCTGGTCGTCTCGGCCGGGCTCGCGGTGCTGCTGGCGTGGCAGCTCGTCCAGCTCGGCTGGACGCTGCTCGGCGCCAGTTCGGCGCCGATGCCCGAAGCTGCGGTCGACCAGCCCGTGCCGGGCGGGGTTGCCAGTGGCGCTGCGCTGGACGTGCAGGCGATCGTCAACGCGCACCTGTTCGGGGTAGCCGGTGCCACGACACCGGCCGAAACCGACCCCAACGCGGTCGCCACGACCCGGATGAACCTGCTGCTGCTCGGCACGATCGCGAGGACCGACCCGAGCCAGGGCTATGCGATCATCGGCGAGAGTGCGAGCAGCGCCAAGGTCTATACGGTTGGCAAGACGATCACCGGCGGCACGAAGCTGCACTCCGTCTACCCGGACCGGGTCATCCTCGACCGGGGCGGCAAGCTCGAGGCGCTGCTGCTGCCGAAGACCTTCAAGGGCGGCGGGGCGCCGCCACCGACCGCCAGACCGGCCATGGCAGCTTCGCCGAACCTCTCCCAGCAGATCCAGGCGATGGCACAGGGCAACCCGGGTGCGATCACGCAGATCATGCGACCCCAGCCCGTGTTCGCTAACGGCCAGCAGCGCGGCTACCGCGTCTACCCCGGGCGGGACCGGCAGCGCTTCGCCCGGCTGGGACTGATGCCGGGCGACCTCGTCACCGAGATCAACGGCACTCCGCTCGACGACCCTGCACGCGGCATGGAGATACTGCAGTCGATCAACAGCGCGAGCGAGGTTACCGTGACCGTCGAGCGGAACGGCCAGCCGACGCAGGTCAACATCAATACCGCCGCAGTCGCCGCGGAGGCGGCCGCGGCGGAGGCCCAGCCTGAGGGGATCCCGGTGACCGAAGTGCCGGTCGAGACCAGCCCCGAGGAGATCAACGAGTGAGGAATTCAAGCAACCTGCCCCGTCGCTGTGTGCGTGCACTGGCCGCGCTGGCGCTGGGAGGCCTGCTGGCCGTCGCACCACTCGCGGCGCTGCAGGCCCAGGCGCAGGGCATGATCACGCCGAATTACAAGGACGCGGACCTCTCGCAGATCATCGAGGCGGTGAGCGCGGTCACGGGCAAGAATTTCATCGTCGACCCCAGGGTCCGTGCCCAGGTCACGATGCTCTCCTCGACCCCGATGAGCCCGGCCGCGTTCTACGAGGCCTTCCTTTCCATCCTGCAGGTGCACGGCTTCGTGGCCGTGCCCTCCGGCGACGTGATCAAGATCATTCCGGATGCGAACGCGCGGCAGGTGCCGGCGAACGACCTGCCCTCCCGGGTCAGCTCGACCTCCGACGAGATCGTCACGCAGGTGGTCGCGATCCAGAACGTCAGCGCCGCCCAGCTGGTGCCGATATTGCGGCCGCTGATCCCGCAGTACGGGCACCTCGCGGCCTACCCGGCCTCGAACATGCTGATCATCTCGGACCGCGCGGCCAACGTGAACCGGATGGTCAAGATCATCGAGCGCATCGACCAGGCCGGCGACTCGGACATCGACGTGATACCGATGCAGCACGCAAGCGCCGTCGAGGTCGTGCGCATCGTGAACACGCTGTACACCGGCGCCGGGGCCGAGGGTGCCGGCGCGCCCAGCGTCAAGATGGTCGCCGATGAGCGAACCAACAGCGTGCTGGTGAGCGGCGAGGCTTCGCAGCGGCTGCGCCTGCGCGCGCTGATCACTCACCTCGACACGCCGCTCGAGGCCGGCGGCGACACGCAGGTGCGCTACCTGCGCTATGCCGACGCCGAGAAGATATCGCAGAAACTGCGCGAGCAGATCCAGGGCATCGTCGCAGCCGCGGCCCCCGGGGGCGCCGGAGGTCCGCAGGGCGGAGCGCCTGCGCCGGTGGTTACCAGCACCGGCAGCGGCGACCCGAACGTCACGATCTGGGCCGAGCCCGAGACGAACGCGCTGGTCGTCACCGCGCCGCCGAAGATCATGCGCTCGGTGATGTCGATCGTGGACCGGCTCGACATCCGCCGTGCACAGGTGCTGGTCGAGGCGATCCTGGTCGAGATGCAGGCCGACAAGGCGATGGACCTCGGCATCAACTGGCTGATC
>DATIRA010000292.1:0-4662 GCA_035470225.1 Steroidobacteraceae bacterium
CTGGCGATCGACGACCCGCGCAGCGAGGACATCGTCGTGATCGTCGGGACGGACCTCTACATGGTGTTCCGCACGGATGGTGAAAGCATCCGCGACAAGGCCGCTGCGCTGCTCCCGCCGGGCCAGGCGAAGAAGCTCAAGGTCATCGTCTCCGCGACTCACAATCATCACGGCCCCGACACCGCGTTCGACGTCAACCACGACTGGTTCGAGCACATGACGGACCAGACTGCGGCGGCGGTCGCGGCCGCCGTGACCAGCCGCAGGCCGGCACGCCTCGCCGTCGCGGCCGGCGAGCACTGGTTCGGCATGAATGACGGGACCGATCCGCAGATCTTCGACCCGCGGCTCAACGTGATGCAGGCCGTGGACACGCGTGGCCAGGTGATCGCCACGATGGTGCAGTGGAACAACCACCCGGAGGGCACGCTCGGCTGGGATCCACCGCTCAGCGCGATCGCAGAGGACTGCGTCGAACTCGGCCGGCCGCCCGCATCCTGCACGGCCGAAGGCCGCTACTTCACCGCGGATTTCCCAGGCGTGCTGCGCGAGGACGTGCATGACCGTTACGGCGGCGAGGTGCTGTACCTGAACGGCGCGCTCGGCGTGCTGATCGGTCCCGGTGGTGCCGAGGTGTGGGAGGTCGATGCAGCGCACCCGCTGGGCAACCAGATGAAGGCGCCGGCCGGAGCGACGGGGCCGGCCGGTGACGGCAACTACACGCAGAAGAACTTCCGCCGCACCTCGATGATCGGCGAGCAGTTGGCCGCTGCAACGATCCGGCTGCTCGAGCAGGCGGAGAAGATCGAGGCGCCCCGGGTCAGCTACTCGGTGCAGCCTTTCTACACCTACCTGAGCAATTTCGGCTTCCGCGTGCTGCTGGTGGTCGATTCTGCGACGGGACGCGCGAACCTCGGGCACGAGGTGCCGCTGCTATACAACTGCCCGCTGCAGGGGCCGAAGACCGATTCGAGCTGCTCAGGCGACGGCTACCAGAGCGCGACTGACCCGCTGATCGGCACCGACTTCCGCCTCGGTGATCACCTGAAGTCGGCAGTCGAATATGTCCGGATCGGCCCGGTCGGCATGATGTTCCTGCCGGGCGAGATTCCTGGCGAGCTGACGATCGGCCTGCCTGCCGAGTTCAGGACGTCGCCTGACCGCTGGTACGAGGAACCGATCGGCCGGCATGCCTTCGGCGACGACTTCAAGATACCGGGCTATACGCTGAACAGGATGGCCGACCGCTACAGGTGGACGATCGGGCTGGGCAGCGATCAGCTTGGCTACTTCGTGCCGCTCTCCAACTATCGCGTGTACTGCATTGCGGACGCGTTCGTGCAGCCCGGTACCTGCGGGTTCCTGCACGGCCTCGGACTGCTGGACTACCCGGACGCAGTCGCCGGCGCGACCTGCAAGCGGATCACCGAGGACCCGGGCGAGCTCGCGGCCTATCCGCCGGACGTTGCGCAGGTCATCGCCGGAAGCTGCCGCTACGGTCAGGCGCTGGGCGAGTCGGCCGGCCACTACGAGGAGACCAACTCCGCAGGCTGGGACCTCGCCGAGGACATGATGCAGGCGGTCGGCAAGCTGCTTGGCAACATGGACCCGACCGAGGTGAATCCCGCTTTCCCCGGCTGGTGGGAAGGAAATCTACCGCCGGGTGACCTGCCTTAGCGGCCCGGCGGGTCGTCGTGGTCCGCGTGTCGGGCCGCGACGACCTCGATCTCTACCAGCGCGCCGGGCAGCGGCAGGCCTGCAACCTGCACCGTCGTGCGTGCCGGGATCGCGCTCGCGCCTTCGCGTCCATAGAATTGCATGTAGGCCTGCATCAGGCCGGCGAAGTCCATCCGGCCGCCTTTGTCCGGGTCGCCGACCACGTAGACGTTCATCTTGACGACGTCCTCCATGCCGAGCCCGAGGGTTGCCAGTTCAAGGGTGATCTTCGCAAGCACGCTGCGGGCCTGCGCGGCGGTGTCACCAAAACGCTCCGCGCTGCCGGGCGGTGCGTCGGGGTTGGCAGCATCCGCGAGCATTCCACTGAGGAACACGAGCTCGGAACCGGCCGGCACGCTCACGCTGCTCGCGATCGGCAGATTCGGATTTCCGCGCCGGACGATGTCGTGCGCAGCGGCAGTCACGCTGCCCGCGAGCAGGGACAGGCAGCACAGCAGGTTCGTGATTCTCATGTTCGGCTTCCGGCGCTGGAACTTCGGTCAACAGGACCGGATGTTCGCAGAACATGGACGGGGCGTGAACCACCCCGGTGCGTTCCAGTGCGCAATACAGATTGTCGCCGGAAGCCCTGAGGCATAGCATGGTCACATCGAGAGCGGCCCCTTGGGCGGGCCGGTGAGTGCAGGAGACATACATGACTGACAACGTGACGACCGCGAGATTGAAGTCCGACATGGCTGCTGTAGTGCGCGATGCCGAGGCGCTTATCAAGGCATCAGCGGACCAGGGCGGCGAAAAGATGACAGAGGCACGGGCACGGATCCGTGAATCGCTCGAGGCCGCGAAGGCACGCATGCTCGATGCCGAGCGGGCTACGCTGCAGTATGGCGAGGACACCTTGCACGCGACTGAGGACTACGCGCGGCGCAACCCTTGGCAGGCGATGGGCGTTGCCGCCGGTGTCGGGCTGGTGATCGGCGTACTGCTCGCCCGGCGCTGACACTCGCATGGCTGACGGTGTAGGCCCGCAGGGACCGGCGACGAACCTGCTGCGGTCGGTCGTCCAGCTGGGTGGCACGGTGCTCGAGGCCGCCCAGACACGAGTCGAGCTGGTCACGACGGAGTTGAGTGAGGACCTGGAGCGGGGTCTCCAGATCGTCGTGTGGGCGCTCGTCGCGACGCTGGCCGGCATTTTGGGTGCGCTGCTTGCCGGCGTGACGCTGATCATCTACTTCTGGGATACGCACCGGATGGCCGCCGCGGTCGGCGTGACGGCGGTGTTCCTGTTGAGTGCGGCGTTCGCCGGACTGGCTTTGCGCAAACGACTGCACGAGAAGCCGCGGCTGCTCGACGCGACGCGTTCGGAGCTCAGACGGGACGTCGCAATGATCCGGAGCGAGGAATGAGATCCCGCCTGCTGGCACTGACGGCGAGGCGCACGGCACTGCAGGCGGAATGTGCGCTGCAACGCGATGATGTCGGCCAGGTCTACGCACAGATAGAGCATCGCGTCGGACGGGTCGATCGTGTCGTCGAGACGCTGCGCGGACTGACGCCGATCCTGGCCGCGGGCGGCGTGGTCCTGCTCGTGGCAATGGGTCCCGGCCGCTCGCTCAGGCTGCTGCAGCGCGGGCTCGCTCTCGGTGTTTCCGTCAACCAGATCCGACAGTTCCTGCGCTGATCCAGACGGGTTCCCGCATGAACCAGCAACCGGGGGAGCGCAGGGACCGCGAACGGGCGGTCATGGATGTGGTGCGCAGGCAGATCGAGCGGGACGCAGAACCGCAGCCGCGACGCACCTGGCAGCATCTGGCGGCGCTGGGCGTTGCGCTGCTCGTGTCCGGCACGCTGTTCCTCGGCTTCGATCTGTTCCTGACGGCGATGCAGAAATTCATGGCGATCGAACCTGCGGAGCAGGTCGCCGAGCCGGTCGGCCCGGTACCGGTGTTCGCGGTCCCGGGAAACGGCGAGGCAGTGCCGGAAGTAGCCGGAGTCGACGCGCCGGCGACGCCGTCCGAGCCGTCCGAAGAGCCGTGGCTGCCCGCGCTGATCGAGCAGCAGCGGACGGGCGAGGCGACGGATCCCGCCGCGACGGAGCCGACACCCGAAGCAGGGCCCGGAGACTGACGCCCGCCGGCCGCGGGCTCAGCCCTCGCGCGGCTTCATCTGCGACTGACTGTAATTCTCCAGCCCAACGCGCTCGATCAGATCGAGCTGGGTTTCGAGGAAGTCGATGTGCTCTTCCTCGGACTCGAGGATGTCCTCCAGCAGTTCGCGGCTCACGTAGTCCTTGACGTTCTCGCAGTGTTCGATCGCAGCCTGCAGGTCGGGACGCGCGATCTGCTCGAGCTTCAGGTCACACTCGAGAATTTCCCTGACGTCCTCGCCGATCATCAGCTTGCCGAGGTCCTGCAGGTTCGGCAGCCCCTCGAGAAACAGGATGCGCTCGATCAGCGCGTCGGCGTGTTTCATCTCGTCGACCGACTCGTGCTTTTCGTAGTCGCCGAGCTTCTCGAGGCCCCAGTCCGTCAGCATCCGCGAGTGCAGAAAGTACTGGTTTATCGCCGTCAATTCATTCTTGAGGATCTTGTTCAGGTGCTTGATGACGTCGGCGTCGCCCTTCATAGCGCAACTCTCCTTCTCGAGGGTTCTTGGATTACGGGGCGGCGCCCCGCGAATCACGCAGGGTGCGACGAGAGGTCGGCGGAATCAAGCTTCTCGTCGAGCAGCTGCCTGGCGCAGGGCTCGCAGGAGCCGCAACAGGTCGCTACGCCGGTGCAGGACTGGAGATCCTCGAAGGAGCATGCGCCCTCGCTGATCGCCTGTCGCAGGCGCGTTTCCGAGATTCCGTGGCAGAGACAGACGTACATGCTGACCTCGAGGCCAAGCTTATCCAGGTGCTGAAACGAATGCAAACGATTCGCATTTAGGTATTTTCCGAAGCCCGTCGGGGTGCTCCACCTCCGGTGACCGGGCATGGTCGAA
>DATIRA010000293.1:0-2933 GCA_035470225.1 Steroidobacteraceae bacterium
GGATCACCAGCGTATCGATCGGGCGCCGCCCGGGTGCGCTCGCCTCCGGGTGCAGCTCCAGCAATGAGTTGATCTGGTGCAGGCGCTCGAGATCGATGGACAGGCCGTCGGTGAACAGCGAGTCCAGCACGAACCCGAGCAGGTGCCCCGGGCTCGGCGCGGTGCCGACGGCGCCGTCGGCCGGGCTGGCCGGCGCCTCGGCCCGGGTGCCGACGACCAGCAGTCGATTGGCGCCGAGGTGCACGGCCGGGCTCAGTGGCGCCAGCTGGCGCATTGCGCCGTCACCGAAGTACTCGCCGTCGACCTGCGCGGCCGGGAACATGAACGGAATGGCTGCGGTCGCCATCAGCACGTCGATGTCGACAGCGCGGCGCACGCCCGCGCGGCGGACCCGTCGCCACTCGGCCAGCTCAGGCGGTGCGTCGAAGAAGGCCACGGCACGGCCGCTCGAATAGCTGGTGGTCGCCACGGCCAGCGCCCTCAGCGGACCCTTGCAGACATTCTCGGGAATCCGCTCGAACGGAATCTCCCGCCTCAGCAGCTCGCGCAGCGGCTCCGTGTCGAACAGCGATCGAGGAGCCGGCAGCAGCCAGCCGCCCGAAGTCATCGCCAGCAGCCAGTGCAGGCCGGCCCGGACCATGCTCAAGTTGTCGACGTCGAAGACCTGGTCCACCGAGAACCCGGACCAGACGCGCTCGAGCGTCGCGACGGCGTCGCGCAGGCTCGGCGAACGGGCCGCGAGCGAGGCGGCATTGATCGCGCCGGCGGAGGTCCCTACCAGGACCTCGAACGGACAGGGCGTATCCTCGGGCAGCCAGTCCGCGATCGCCTGCAGCACGCCGACCTGGTAGGCCGCACGCGCACCGCCACCGGCGAGAACCAAAGCCTCGCGGTCCTCGAAGAAGAAGTAATCGGTGTCGGATTCGGCTGCCGTCACGAGTCGCTCGCCTCGCTTTGCCCGGGGCGCAGCGGGATTTAGTATGGCACGCCCCCGGCCACGGCCCGCTCGAACCCCTGGAGAAAGCCATGAAAACCTTGATTGCGTCACGCCCCGCCGTCCTGCTGGCCGCCTGCCTGGCCTATGCGGGACTCGCGCTCGCCGATTCGCCCGCAGCAGGCCAGCCGGCACCGGACTTCAGACTGCAGGACCAGCAGGGCCAGTGGCACAAGCTGTCCGACTACAAGGGCAAGTGGGTGGCGCTGTACTTCTACCCCAAGGACGACACGCCGGGCTGCACGACGCAGGCCTGCAGCTTCAGGGACAACATCTTCGCTTTCAACAACGAGGGCGCGGTGATCCTCGGCATCAGCGTGGACGACGTCGCCTCGCACAAGGAGTTCGCAGAGAAGCACGGCCTGCCGTTCACGCTGCTCGCGGATCCCGAGAAGGCCGTTACGAAGCAATACGGTGTGCTGCGAAACTTCGGCGTGATCGAGGTGGCGCGGCGCGACACCTTCCTGATCGACCCCGAGGGCCGGGTGGCGAAGCACTATGAGTCGGTCGACCCGGACGAGAACTCGAAGATCGTGCTGCAGGACATCAAGGACCTGAAGGCCGCGCGCGGCAAGGGCTGAGCCGGGGCGGTCCCTGGATTACATGCCGCCCGGGCAAGGGCCCGGGCGGACCGACCGCCCGCTCAGGCCTTGAGACTTCGAATCGCGCGATCGAGACCGTCGAGCGTGAGCGGGAACATCCGCTCACCGAGCAGCTGCCGGGTGATCCCGATCGAAGCGGTGTAGTCCCACCGATCCTCTGGCTCGGGATTCAGCCAGACGTGGCGGTGAAAGCGCTCCGTCACGCGCTGCATCCAGGTCGCTCCCGCCTCGTCGTTCCAGTGCTCGATGCTGCCGCCCGGCTGCACGATCTCGTACGGGCTCATGCTCGCGTCGCCAACGAAGATCACGCGATAGTCCGGTGGATAGGTTCGCAGGATCTCGAGCGTCGGCGTGCGCTCGCGCTGCCGGCGGTGGCTGTCCTTCCACACCGACTCGTAGATGAAGTTGTGAAAGTAGAAGTACTCGAGGTGCTTGAACTCGCTGCGTGCGGCGGAGAACAGCTCCTCGCAGACCCGTACGTGGCTCTCCATCGAACCGCCGACGTCCAGGAACAGCAGCACCTTCACCGCATTGTGACGCTCGGGCACGAACTTCAGGTCGAGCAGTCCGGCGTTGCGGGCCGTCGCCTCGACGGTGCCGTCGAGGTCGAACTGGTCCGCGGCGCCCTCGCGCGCGAAGCGGCGTAGCCTCCGCAGCGCGACCTTGATGTTGCGGGTGCCGAGTTCGACCTGGTCGTCGAGGTTGCGGTACTCGCGCTTCTCCCAGACTTTGACGGCGCGACGGTTGCCACCCTGCCCGCCGATGCGTATGCCTTCCGGGTTGTAGCCGCCATGGCCGAACGGCGAGGTGCCGCCGGTCCCGATCCACTTGCTGCCGCCCTCGTGCCGGCCCTTCTGCTCCCGAAGCCGCTCCTCGAGCGTCTGCATCAGCTTATCCCAGCCGCCGAGCGCCTCGATGCTGGCCTTCTCCTCCTCGGTCAGCGTGCGCTCGAGCGCCTTGCGCAGCCATTCGGCCGGGATGTCCGCCTCGAGCCCCGCGAATGCCTGTTCCAGCCCCTTGAAGTGCGCGGCGAAGGCGCGATCGTAGCGGTCGAAGTGCTTCTCGTCCTTGACGAGCGCGGTGCGGGCGAGGAAGTAGAAGTCGTCGACGCTGTGGGCGGCGACGCGCTGCTTCATGGCTTCCAGCAGCGTCAGGTACTCGGTCAGCGAGACCGGGATGCCCGCGTCGCGCAGCGTCGTGAAGAACTGCGTCAGCATCGCGGCACGCTGTAGGTCGCGGTCGGCCGGTCGCATCGCTTTGACGGAACCGACGCGGTCGGCCGGTCGGGGTGGCCTTCGGGCCCCGGTCCCGCGGGACGCTGTGAACCCATCCATGGG
>DATIRA010000294.1:0-3053 GCA_035470225.1 Steroidobacteraceae bacterium
GGTAGCCGCTCGAAGTAGCGGACCAGGTCATAGCTGGCCACGCCAACCAGCCCGCCGAGCAACGGGAACCCCCCACGGTCCGGCGTGGGTCTCGGCGCCGCCGCCAGCGCGCGCCGCAGCGCGGCCAGCAGTTCCTGCTGGTCCGCCGGTCGGGGCAGTCGCTCGTCTCCGACGGACAGGCCGTCCGCGTCGAGCCGGAACTCGAGGCAGTCGCCAAAACCGATGAACGAATAGCGCGCCAGCCGCTCGCCGCCCTCGACGCTCTCGAGCAGGAACCGCGGCCGGAAGGGCTTCAGCTTCAGGTAGGCCGACACCGGCGTGTCGAGGTCGGCGGCAATGTCGAACAGGCCTGCGGTCACATCGGTTCCTCAGACTGCGAGGATCCGGGGACGCGCAACAAAAAACCCATCCCCGGAGGTTCGCGGAGATGGGTCCCAAGAATCCTGCGAAACGAGACGTACGCGGCCGGCCCCTCTCCTAGGAGTGGCGCCACCACCATGGGCGTTCCGTCGAGCGGTCCGGCAAGGCGTTCATCTCGCGCCGAAGTATCCACTGGGGAACTCGCGAGCGTCAACAGGCCACACCTGCGCCGACCGGGACAGCCTAGAATCGAGCCCGGCCAGTCAAGCGGATCGACTCCAGTGAACCCTTCCTCTATCGGCGGTGTACGCCCGGAACGGATCGCCGCGCTGATCGACGCCGAGCGGGCCGAATACGTCCAGAAGCACCCGCGCTCGCTGCAACTGGCGGGTCGTGGCATCGCGGGCTTCTACGCCGGTGTGCCGATGCACTGGATGCTCGACTGGTCGATGCCCTACCCCTTCCTGGTCGAAGAGGCGCAGGGTTCGGTGCTGCGTGACGTGGATGGCAACGAGTACGCCGATTTCTGCCTGGGCGACACGGGCTCGATGTTCGGCCACTCGCCGCGACCGGTCGTCCAGGCGATCCGTCACCAGGCTGACCGCGGGCTGACCTACATGCTGCCGACCGCAGATGCGATCGCGGTCGGGCGCCTGCTGCAGGAACGTTTCGGGCTGCCGAACTGGCAGGTGGCGACGACGGCCACCGATGCCAACCGCTTCGCGCTGCGCGTCGCCCGCGCCGTGACCGGGCGGCCCAAGGTCCTGGTGTTCAATGGCTGCTACCACGGCACCGTCGACGAGACCTTCGTTCGGCTCGTGGACGGACGCCCGGCGAACCGTCCGGGCCTGCTCGGCCAGGCGGCTGACCTGACCGCGCTCGCCCGCGTCGTGGAATTCAACGACCTCGCGGCACTGGAGCACGAGCTGGCCGGTGGAGACGTCGCCTGTGTCATCGCCGAGCCCGTGATGACGAACTCCTGCATGGTGCTGCCGGAACCGGGATTCCATGCAGGCCTGCGGCGACTGACCCGCGCCGCCGGCACGCTGCTGTTGATCGACGAGACGCATACGATCTCGAGCGGGCCCGGCGGCTACACGCGTACGCACGCACTGGAGCCGGACCTGCTCGTGGTCGGCAAGCCGATCGCCGGCGGAGTCCCGGCCAGCGTGTGGGGCTTCACCGAGGAAATCGCAAGCGCGCTGACCGAGGCGCGCGATCAGTTGCCGCCGGGCCACACCGGGATCGGCACGACGCTCTCGGCGAACGCGTTGTCGCTGGCTGCGATGCGCGCGACGCTCGAGCAGGTGATGACACCCGAGGCCTACGCGCACATGGACCGGCTGGCCGCGACGCTGGCCGGCGGGCTCGAGGACGTGGTGCGGGACTGTCGCCTGCCCTGGCACGTCGTCCGGGTCGGTGCCCGGGTCGAGTTCATCTGCGCGCCGGGGCCGCTGCGCAACGGCTCCGAGGCCGAGGCGGCGCACGCGCCTGCACTGGAGCGGGCGATTCACCTCGCGCTGCTGAACCGCGGCTGCCTGATCGCGCCGTTCCACAACATGATGCTTGTGGCACCGTCCACGACGCAGCCTCAGGTTGAGGCGCTGCGCGTGGCCTTCGAATCGGTGGCGTCGCGACTCGCGACCGGGTCCTGACCGTCAAGGACCCTCGATCAGGTAACCCTTGTCTCGCAGCTGCCCGAGCCATCCGTCAGGGTCCAGGATCTGGCCGATCCGCAGCATGGCCACCGTAGAGGCGTTCCGGGCGAGCGCATCCTCCGCGACAGCCACCCACCGCGCCCCGAGGCGCTCGGGCCAGTCCGCGTACCCTCGATCCTGCATCACCTCGGCGTTCATCACGGCCTCGATGCAGGCGCTCGCGTTGTCCACGTGTGTCAGCTCCCGCAGCCTGGCAACGTCTCCGGTCGCCCATGCGTTGGCTCGCAGCCGCATCAAGTCGAGGTCGGATTCGAGGCGCTCGATCGTCTTCGCGAAGCAGTCCAGGTCGTCGAGCGGCGTCTGCTTGAAGTCCCTGAGCGCCTCGCGAGGCTTCTCGAGCCTCACCTCGAGCTCGGGAGTGACCACCTCGACCTTCGCGCTACGCGCGAGCTTCTTCACCGCCGGCCAGACCGTTCCGTCAGGCTCCAGTCCCGACTCGCGCAGCGCGCTTCGATAGAGTTCCGCGGCGGCGAAGATGGGCCGCCATTTCTCGACGTCGTCGTCGGGGCCGATGTAGCGCTCCTTCAGCGGTCGCCAGCGCGCGTACAGTTCCGCCGGGACCAGCTGCTGCAGCCGCTCGCCGCCCGGGTTGCTGCGCACGCCGATCAGCGACGGCAGCAGCGTGAGCCCGCCGAGCGGACCGAGCTTCGCGCTCATCGTGGGCGGTGCGATCACTTCCTGCGACTCCGCGAGCCTGGCCTCGAGCTCGGCCGACCGCCAGCGCATCTTCTTCGGCAGCGGGCCGTGCGTGCCGAGTATCCACAGCACGTGGCCTTCGGCGTCCGACGGACGCGTCACTTTCCAAAGGCCCGGACCGGGTTGCTCGCCGGTGACCAGAACCTCCTCGAGGCGCGGCTCGGGTGCCTGCGATGCGCCGTCCGCAGCCGGTTCGGCAAACGCCGCCGTCCGGGCGAGCGCGAATGCGAGCGCACAGAGCCCGACGCCGCGCAGCGTCGGCGTGCGCCTTCGCGGCCG
>DATIRA010000295.1:0-11547 GCA_035470225.1 Steroidobacteraceae bacterium
CGCCGGGCGTGAGCCGCGAACACCCGCTCCTGCTCGGGCGCCGAGAGCCTCGAGTACAGCGGCAACACGTCCCGGTCGCCACGGCCTCCCCTTGCCAGCTGCTCGCGTACCTCGATGATCTGCTTCTCGCCGGGCAGGAACACCAGCACGTCGCCGGCGATGCCACGCGAATCCGAGTCGAGTTCCTCGAGCGCACTCTCGACGGACTCCGCGAGCGACGGCGCCTCCTCGTCCTCCTCGTGCATCGGACGGTAGCGGACTTCCACCGGCCAGGTCTTCCCCTCGACGCTGACAACCTCGGCTCCGTCGAAGTAATCGGCGAAGCGTTCGGTCTCTATCGTCGCCGAGGCGACTATCACGCGCAGCTCCGGTCGCAGCGGCAGCAGCCGCCGGCAGACGCCGAGCAGGAAGTCCACGTTCAGGTTGCGCTCGTGCGCCTCGTCGATGATCAGCGTGTCGTAGCGCAACAGCATCGGGTCCGACTCGAGTTCCCGGAGCAGCAGGCCGTCCGTCATCAGCTTGACGAGCGTCCGCGGGCTCGTCCGGTCCACAAAGCGGACCTGGTAACCGACGATGTCGCCGCACGCGGTGCCGAGTTCCGCGCTGATGCGGTTCGCGAGCGTCTGCGCAGCGATTCGACGCGGCTGTGTATGGCCGATCTGGCCGGCGATGCCCCGCCCCATCTCGAGGCAGATCTTCGGCAGCTGCGTGCTCTTGCCACTGCCGGTCGCCCCCGCGACGATCGTGACCTGCGAGGACTTGATCACACGGATCAGGTCCTCCCGGCGCTGATGGACCGGCAACTGGCCGTCGTACACGACCCGCGGCAGCGAGGACCGCCGCGCATCAGCCAGCGCCGCGGAACGCTGGACCTGCTGCTCGAGCCTCGCGAACCGCCGCGGATCGATGCGCTCCAGCCTGCGTGGCAACCGGTCGACGGCCTGCGCGAGCCGGCTTCGATCGAGCAGCATGCACTCGGCGAGCCGCTCACGCAGCCGCGCGACCCGTGCGCCGATGTCCTCGTTCGCCTGGCTCATGACCTCGAGCCGCCGGAAAGCCGCGCCGGCCAGTTCACCGCCCGGACTGCTTCGCCTCGATCCACAGTGCCTCGAGTTCGTCGATGCCGACCTGCTGCGGCGACAGGCCACGGCTGTCCAGATCGGCCTCGATGTGCCTGAACCGGCGCTCGAACTTGTCGTTCGCCTGGCGCAGCGCCTCCTCAGGGTCGACGCCGCAATAACGCGCGGCCTGAGCGACCGCGAACAGCAGGTCGCCGAGCTCTTCGCGCAGCTCTGCGGGATTGCCCTGCCCGAGCGCGTGCCGGCTCTCGGCGACCTCTTCGTCCACCTTGTCCAGCACGGCGTCTGCACTGCTCCAGTCGAAACCTACCGCCGCCGCCCGCCGCCCGAGCTTCGCGGCGCGCGCCAGGGCCGGCAGCGCCCGCGCGACTCCGTCGAGCACGCCCGTTCCGTCGCCACGCTCGCGCCGCTCCGCCGCCTTGTGCGCCTCCCAGGCGCGGCTCTGCTCCTGCGAGCTGGCGATGCGCTGGTCGCCGAACACATGGGGATGGCGCCGCTCGAGCTTGTCCCCGATCCCGGCCGCGACGTCGTCGAAATCGAACAGACCCTGCTCCCGGGCGATCTGCGCCTGGAACACGACCTGGAACAGCAGGTCCCCGAGCTCGTCCCGCACCGCGCCGGGATCGTCGCGCTCGATCGCATCGGCCAGCTCGTAGGCTTCCTCCAGCGTATGCGGCGAGATGCTCCGCCAGGTCTGCTCCCGGTCCCACGGACAGCCGCCGGTGGGATCGCGCAGGCGCGACATGATGGCCAGCAGCCGCTCGATCCCCGCACTCATGGCTGCTCCAGCATGCGGCAGAGGTTGACGAGCATGCTGGCAGTGGCACCCCAGATCTGGTGCTCACCGTAGGGAAACTCGTAGCTGGTGAAGCCGACGCCCGAGATCCTCCGCTCCCGCTGCACGCGGTTGGCCGGATCGAGTATGAACTGCAACGGCACTTCGAAGGCCGCCTCGACCTCGGTCAGGTCCAGCCTGAGCTCGAAGCCCGGCTGCACGCAGGCGACCACCGGTGTGACCACGTAACCGGAGATCACCAGTTGGTCGGGCAGGTAGCCCGCCAGCGACGCGAACTGTGGTTGCAGACCGATCTCCTCGGCGGTTTCTCTGAGCGCCGCCTGCCAAGGGCCGCTGTCCCGCTCCTCGATGCGGCCTCCCGGGAAGCTCACCTGACCCGCGTGCCGCTTCAGGTGCCGGGCGCGACGGGTCAGCAGCACCGTCATGCCTTCGGGACGGTCGATCAGCGGCACCATGACCGCAGCCCGCGCGAGTCGTGCGGGAAGTAGTCGTCGCAGTGCTCCCTGGCGCTCCGGGTCGTGGTTGCCGAGCGCCGCGGCAAGCGGATCCCCTCCCGGCTGCGTGCCGCGCAGGCGCGCCTCGACCAGCGGCCGCATGGGCAGCGGAACCGGTTGCTTCGGGTCCACTCAGCCGCCTCCGGGCTCGTGTCCCGTGCTGCCGCCGCCGGTCAGGCGGCGCGGATCGAGCAGTCTTGCGAGTTCCTCAGGCCCGATCCCGGTCATCTCGGCGGCGACCTCGCGCACCGGTCGCCGCTGCGCGTAGGCCTTCCTGGCGATGGCCGACGACGCTTCGTAGCCGATGATCGGGCTCAACGCGGTCACCAGCATCGGATTGCACTCGAGCGCGGCCTCGATGCCCGCGCGGTTGACGACGAAGCCGGCTATGGCGCTGCGCGTCAGAGAGCGCGCGGAGTTTGCGAGCAGCCCAATGCTGAGCAGCAGATTGTGCGCGATGACCGGCAACATGACGTTCAGCTGGAAATTCCCCGACTGCCCGGCAATCGCGATCGTCGCGTCGTTTCCGATCACTTGTGCCGCAGCCATCGCGACCGCCTCCGGCACGACCGGATTCACCTTGCCGGGCATGATGCTGCTGCCGGGCTGCAGTGCCGGAAGGGATACCTCGGACAGACCGGCCAGCGGGCCGCTGTTCATCCAGCGCAGGTCATTCGCGATCTTCATCAGCGCCAGGGCGGTCACGCACAACTGACCCGAAAGCTCGACCGCGGTGTCCTGACAGCTGAGCGACATGAAGAAATCGCGGCTTGGCCGAAGATCCAGGCCCGTCTGTTCTGAGAGCAGTGTCGCGAAGCGGGCGGCGAACCCGGGATTTGCGTTTAGCCCGGTGCCGACCGCCGTGCCGCCCTGCGCCAGGCTGTGCAGGCGCGGTCGCGTGGACTGCAGCCGCAGCACCGAGTCATCGACCTGCGCGCGCCACCCGCCGAGCTCCTGCCCAAGCGTCAGCGGAAGCGCGTCCATCAGATGCGTCCGCCCGGTCTTGACGACATCCCCGAGGTCGGCCGCCTTACGCCCCAGCGTCTGGGACATCTCCTTCAGCGCGGGCAGCAATTGCTCGCTCAGACCCAGCGCGGCGCTCAGGTGGATCGTGGTCGGGATCACGTCGTTGCTGCTCTGGCTCCTGTTGACGTGGTCGTTCGGGTGGATCGCGATGCCTTCGGCGTAGCGCGAGGCCAGTCGGGCGATCACCTCGTTGGCATTCATGTTGCTGCTGGTACCCGACCCCGTCTGGAACACGTCCACCGGGAACTGCTCGTCGTGGCGGCCTGCGGCCACCTCCAGCGCAGCCTTCTGGATCGCATAGGCCCGCACGCGGTCCAGCTCGCCGAGCTGCAGGTTCGCGCCAGCGGCAGCCCATTTCACGAGCCCGAGCGCACGGATGAACCCGCGCGGCATCCGCAGGCCGCTGATCGCGAAGTTCTGCAGCGCGCGCTGGGTCTGCGCACCCCATAGCGCCTCTGCGGGCACGCGCAGTTCTCCCATGCTGTCCCGCTCGACGCGAAACTCGTTTGCCGACATGGCGTGTTGCTCCTGGACCCTGGATCCGCCCCGGTCCCAGGCCAGCGGGACGGCGCTCGACAGGCGCCTGTGGTAGGCCCTGCGGTATGATTCGTGATCCTACCACCTCCCGTATTTCAGCATGAGTCTCACGACCCTCACGGCACTGTCTCCGGTGGATGGCCGTTACGCCAGTCGCTGCGTCGAGTTGCGACAGATCTTCAGTGAGTCCGGGCTGATCAAGGCCAGGGTCAGCGTCGAGTCTGCCTGGCTGCAGGCGCTGGCCGGCGAGCGCCGCATTCGCGAACTCGCCGGTCTCGAGCCCGCGGACCTCGAAGCGGCAGCCCGCATCGCAAGTGATTTCTCCGACGCGGACGCCGAAGAGGTCAAGGCGATCGAGCGGGAGACGAACCACGACGTCAAGGCCGTGGAATACCTTATCAAGCGGCGGCTCGGCTCGCTGGAGTCCTGGCAACCGTTACTGGAATTCGTGCACTTCGCGTGCACGTCCGAGGACATAAACAATCTCGCCTACGCGCTGATGTGTCGCGAGGCGCGCGAGGAGGTGCTGCTGCCCCACCTCGATGCGCTCACGGAGGCGCTGCGGGCCATGGCTCACATGCACGCCGACGATGCGATGATGTCCCGCACCCATGGCCAGGCGGCCACGCCGACCACGCTGGGCAAGGAGGTCGCCGTCTTCGTGCATCGCCTGAGGCAGGCGCGTTCCAGCTTCGCGGCCACGCCGATCCGCGGCAAGATGAACGGAGCGGTCGGTAACTACAACGCGCATCTCGCGGCATATGCGGACGTCGACTGGCCGGCGCTTACGCAGCGATTCGTGCAGTCGCTGGGCCTGGAGTGGAACCCGTACACGACGCAGATCGAGCCTCACGACTGGATGGCGGCCTACTTCGACTCCCTTGCCAGGACCAACACGATCCTGCTGGACCTGTGCCGGGATTTCTGGGGCTATGTCTCGCTGGGATATTTCCGCCAGAAGGTCGTAGCCGGTGAAGTCGGCTCGTCGACGATGCCGCACAAGGTGAACCCGATCGACTTCGAGAACGCCGAGGGCAATCTCGGCATCTCGAACGCGCTGCTGCGGCACATGGCGGACAAGCTGCCGGTGTCGCGGTGGCAGCGTGACCTGACTGATTCGACAGTGCAGCGAAACATCGGCGTCGCGCTCGCCCACGCGGACATCGCCGTTCAGTCGGTCTCGCGGGGCCTCGTGAGGCTCGAAGTGGACCGGCGGCGTCTCGCCGAGGATCTCGCGTCCAACTGGGAACTCATCGCGGAGCCGATCCAGACGGTCATGCGGCGGTACGCCGTGCCCGACGCGTACGAGCAACTCAAGTCGCTGACTCGCGGGCAGAAGGTAGACGCCGATTCTCTGGCGAGGTTCATCGGCAGCCTGCCGCTGCCCGAGGAGGCACGGCAGCAACTCAGGCAGCTGAGCCCTGCGACTTATATCGGCCATGCGGCACGCCTCGCGCGCGAGATCTGAACCTGCCGCCGAAAGCGCCCTCGAAGCCGCGGCCGTGACCGATCGGCGCCCGGAACAAGAGATTGGCCGATCCTGACAAGATACCCAAGCGGCGCGCGGATACAGTACCCGCGCCATGAGCCGGACGATTCATCTCGCAGCCTGGAACGTGAACCACCGAACGGGACGCAAGTCGATCCCGCCCGCGGTGCTGCACGCGATCGCAACGCTGGAGGTGGACGTGCTGGTGCTGACCGAATTCGTCGACAGTCCGCAGCACACCGCCTTCAAGAACAGCCTGAAGGACATCGGCTTCGAGAGTATCGCCGTCTCGCTGAAGGGCTCGCGCCAGAACCAGGTCCTGATCGCTGCCCGCAGCGAGATGGCCGACGACGGCCTGCTGCCTATGCCGGGCTATAGCGAGGCTGCATCGACGAACTGGCTGCACCGCCGACTGCCCAGGCTTGACATCGAGGTCGTCGGACTGCGTGCACCGGTGTACCTGACCGCGGCCGATCGCAGCGGTTACTGGTCCCAGGTCGAGGAAATTGCCCGGATGGGCAAGGATCGTCGCGTGGTCTTCGTCGGCGACTTCAACACGGATCCGCACACGGATACCCGTCCCTGCGCGCGTTCGTTGCAGCGCCTGACGGCGGAAGGGTTCGGGTTGCCGCAGCCTCTGGGCGAGTGGAGCTACCATCCCGGGAGCGGCCGAAGCGGTTCCCGCATCGACCACGTCATGACCAGCCCTGCAGTCGCGGTGCAGGAGGCGCGCTACCTCTACAAAGCCGGGCGGCACGTACTCGCCGCAGCGGCCTGCGGCCGAGCCGCCGGTCTCTCGGACCACGCCGCGTTGTCCGTCAGGCTGTAGCGCGGGGCAGAACGGGCGGGGAGCTGTTACAGCTATGTCATTGAATCAAAAAGCTTTTGCTGAGTAATCCGGCGGGCGAGCCGGTGCGGATCGGTAACGGAAGCCGGCAATTCTACGGAGCAATCCTGACCGGAGCGCAGCGGCCAGTGCGTTGCCGCAGCCCTCGCGACCTAGGTAGCATTCCGGGTTATGCGCTGACATGCCTGCCGGCAGAGTCGGACCGGAAGTCAAGGGGACGCATCGGTGAGCACCGACGCTTCAGTGCAGCATCTGAGCCTGCGCCGCGCAGGCTGGGAATCCGACCGCGCTGCAATCGAGTCGGTGCGGCGCAGCGTGTTCATTGAAGAGCAGGGCGTACCCGAGCATGAGGAATGGGATGCGACCGACCTGACCTGCAAGCACGTGCTCGCCTTGATGGGAAACCGTGACGTGGTTGGCACAGGCAGGGTCGACGCGGCCGGTAACATTGGTCGCGTCGCGGTGATTCCGCCTTTCCGCGGCTCAGGAATCGGAACGGCCATCATGCGCTGCCTGGTTCACCTGGCGAGAGATGCAGGGCTAGACGAGGTTCAGTTGAACGCCCAGACCAGTGCAGTCGGCTTCTACGAGCGGCTGGGATTCCTGCCCGAGGGACCGGAGTTTGACGAGGTCGGGATTCCGCACAGGCGCATGCGTCTGCGACTTGATGGATTGAATGGACTGGGGGATTGACGTGTCGGGCTCGCGAGGCATCCTGACGACACTGGAAGAATATCGTGACGCGGTCGCCGAGTTGGCGAACCGTGCCCGGCGGAATCTCTGCATCTATACCCCGGACCTCGAGCCGCAGCTCTACGACCAGGATTGCTTCCTCGAGCCGGTCAAGCGGCTCGTTCTAGCGCGGGGGCATGCGCGGATACGCGTGCTGATCTCGGATCCAGCCCGCGCGGTCCGCGAAGGCAACCGTTTCATGCAGATGGCGCGCCGGCTGACCAGCTTCATCGACCTGCGAAATGTGGCCGTGGAGTACCGCGGCGATCCCTGCGCGTTCCTGATCGCCGACGACAAGGCCGTGGCGTACCGCTCCCAGGCGTCGCGCTGGGACGGCGTCGTGGACTACGATGACCCTCAGGCCGTCAAGCGTCACCTTGCCTACTTCGACGAGGTCTGGGCCGACAGCCTGATCCAGCCCGAACTGCGGGCCACGGCGATCGACTTCTGAGCTCCGCCCGTGCCGGGCGGATCGGTATAGTCTTCATCGAATGATCTGGAAGCCGGATGTCACGGTTGCGGCCATCACCGAGCGCGATGGCCGGTTCCTGTTCGTCGAGGAGCGCGTGCGCGGGCGCGTCGTAATCAACCAGCCGGCGGGACATCTCGAGGATGGCGAGAGCTTCCTGGAGGCAGTGGTCCGCGAGACCCTCGAAGAAACCGGTTGGGACTTCGAGCCCCGTGCAGTCGTCGGCGTCTACCTTTGGCGCCCCGGTCACACGAACCGCAGTTTTCTGCGCGTAGCGTTCGCCGGTGAACTCTCGACGCACGACCCGACGCGTCCGCTCGACCGCGGCATACTGCGCACACGCTGGATGACTCGTGAAGAACTCGCGGCCGCGCAGATGCGTCTGCGCAGCCCGCTGGTGCTGCGTTGCGTCGAGGACTATCTGGCAGGCGCGCGCTATCCCTGCGCCCTCCTCAATCACCTGATCAGCGAGCCCTCGCCGGTCGCCGCACAGGGCTGAGCCCGCGTCCCCACCCGCCGCCGACTGCGTGGCGGGTGGCGATACAATCCACCGGTGCGCGTGATCCTCGCAATGTCCGGCGGCGTCGACTCGGCAGTATCTGCCGTGCTGCTCAAGGACGCCGGTCACGAGGTCGCCGCGCTCTTCATGCGCAACTGGGAAGACGACGAGCACGGCTATTGCACGGCCGCGGCAGACCTGCAGGATGCGCGCCGGGTCTGCGATGAGCTGGAAATCCCACTACATACCGCGAATTTCGCGGCCGAGTACCGCGCGCGGGTGTTCAATCATTTCATCGACGAGCTCGCCGCGGGTCGCACGCCGAACCCGGACGTGATGTGCAACCGGGAAATCAAGTTCGGTGTCTGCTTCGAGTATGCAAAGCGACTCGGGGCGGAACTGTTCGCCACTGGACACTATGCGCGGACCGAGCCGGCGGGCGGTACGGCGCGACTGCTGCGTGGACTGGACCGCAACAAGGATCAGTCGTACTTCCTGCATACGGTTCCGGGCGACCTGCTGTTGCATACCGTATTTCCGGTGGGCGGGCTCACCAAGGCCGAGGTAAGGCGCATCGCGCACGAGCGGGCGCTTCCGGTGCACGACAAGCGCGACAGCACCGGCATCTGCTTTATCGGCGAGCGCCCGTTCGCCGAGTTCCTCTCCGCTTACCTGCCCGCGAGGCCCGGTGTGATCGAGACGCCGGAGGGTCGCCGTCTCGGTGAGCACCGCGGGCTGATGTACTACACGCTGGGACAGCGCCAGGGACTCGGCCTCGGCGGCCTGCGGGGTGCCGCCGAAGCCCCGTGGTACGTCGCGGCGAAAGACCTCGCGCGCAACGTTCTGGTCGTCGTCCAGCGGCACGATCACCCGCTGCTGCTCGCCGACACGATCCTCACCGAGCCAGCACATTGGGTGGCCGGCGAGGCACCGGCCGGGCACTTCCGCTGCACCGTCCAGACGAGGTACCGGCAGCGTGACCAGGACTGTGAGGTCAGCGTCGGCAGCGACGGACGCTGCCTGGTGCGCACGCGGAAGCTCCAGCGTGCAGTCACTCCGGGGCAGTCGGCGGTGCTCTACGCGGGCGACGTCTGCCTCGGCGGAGGCATCATCGCTCGAGTCGATCGTTCTGAAGGACCTCTTGTCCCCACCTCGCCGGACCAGGCGCCGGGCTGAGCCCCTGCCAACGACCTGCCGTCTGCCGGTATAATTCCGAGGTTAAGTCGGCTCTGTTCCCATCCCGGAGGATTCATGAGAGACAGTTTCAAGACCCGCCAGCCGCTGGCGGTGGGCGGCCGGTCCTACGAGATCTGCAGCCTGCCCGCGATCGAGGGCTATGACGTCGATCGTCTGCCCTATTCGCTCAAGATCCTCCTTGAGAACCTGCTGCGCTTCGAAGACGGCATCAGCGTCACGCGGGAGGACATCGTGGCCCTGCTCGAGTGGGACCCGAAAGCGACGCCCAGCCACGAGATCGCGTTCACGCCGGCGCGCGTGATCATGCAGGACTTCACCGGCGTGCCCGCCATCGTGGACCTGGCGACCATGCGCGAGGCGATGATGGCGCTGGGCGGCAATCCGCAGGACATCAATCCCCTCGCACCTGCCGAACTCGTCATAGATCACTCGGTGCAGGTGGACGAGTACGGCTCGGTCGACGCGCTGCGCAAGAACAACGCGATCGAGTTTGCCCGCAACGGCGAGCGCTACGCTTTTCTGCGCTGGGGACAGAGCGCATTCAGCAATTTCAAGGTGGTGCCGCCGAATACCGGCATCGTGCACCAGGTGAACATCGAGCACCTGGCTCGCGTCGTATTTGCGGACGAACGCGACGGCGTGAAGCGAGCCTACCCGGATACGCTGGTCGGCACGGATTCGCACACGACGATGGTGAACGGCCTGGGAGTGCTGGGCTGGGGCGTCGGCGGTATCGAGGCCGAAGCAGCCATGCTCGGTCAGCCCGTCACGATGCTTATTCCGCAGGTCATCGGGGTCCGGCTCAAGGGCAACCTGTCCCCGGGAGCGACCGCGACCGACCTCGTGCTGATGATCACCGAGATGCTCCGCAAGAAAGGGGTGGTGGACAAGTTCGTCGAATTCTTCGGCGACGGCCTCGCCTGACTGCCGCTCGCCGACCGCGCGACGATTGCCAACATGTCGCCGGAGTTCGGCAGCACCTGTGGCATCTTCCCGATCGACGAGGAAACGATCCGCTACCTCGAGCTGACCGGACGCGACGCGGACGAGATCGCGCTGGTCGAGGCGTACGCGAAGGCGCAGGGACTGTGGCGGCACAACGGCCAGCGTGAAGCCGAGTACACAGACGTGCTGGAACTCGACCTTGCCTCGGTCGAGCCCAGTCTCGCGGGTCCAAAGCGGCCGCAGGACCGCGTTCCGCTGCGCCGGTCGAAGGAGATCTACCGGGAGCACCTGGCGAAGATGGCCGCGGAGCGGAAGCAGAAGAATCCGGCCGCGAGTGGCGTGGCCGAGGTTCGCTCCGGCGGCGAGAGCTTCGAGCTCCGGGACGGCGCGGTGCTGATCGCCGCCATCACCAGTTGCACGAACACCTCGAACCCGGCCGTGCTGGTCGCTGCAGGCCTGCTCGCCCGCAAGGCCCGTGAGCTCGGTCTCAGGTCCCGGCCCTGGGTGAAGACGAGCCTGGCGCCCGGTTCGCGGGTCGTGACCGATTATCTCGACAAGGCAGGCCTGCTGACAGACCTCGAAAGCGTCGGTTTCTACGTCGTCGGCTTCGGCTGCACGACCTGCATCGGCAACTCGGGACCCTTGAAGCCGGAGATCTCGGAAGGCATCCGGAGCGCGGACCTGATCGGCACGTCCGTGCTGTCGGGAAACCGGAACTTCGAGGGCCGCGTGCACCCGGAAATCAAGATGAACTTCCTCGCGTCGCCGCCGCTGGTCGTCGCGTACGCGCTCGCCGGCACGATGGACCTCGACCTGAACTCGGAACCGATCGGCACCGGTTCTGGCGGCAAGCCCGTCTTCCTCAAGGACATCTGGCCCACGCCACAGGAAGTGCAGCACACGCTGGCCGGCTGCATCGACCGGGGCATGTTCCGCAAGAGCTATGCCCATGTATTCGAGGGCGACGAGCACTGGCAATCGATAAAGGTCCCTGAGGGGGAAATTTACAAGTGGGATGATGCTTCAACTTATGTTCGTAACCCACCGTATTTCATAGGAATGACAATGGCGCCGTCCGCGGTGACTGACATCCGCGGGGCGCGCGTCCTGGCACTGCTCGGCGACTCCGTGACGACCGACCACATCTCCCCGGCCGGCAACATCGCGAAGAACAGCCCGGCCGCCAGGTACCTGATGGACCAGGGAGTGAAGCCGGTGGACTTCAATTCATACGGGTCGCGCCGCGGCAATCACGAGGTGATGATGCGCGGCACGTTTGCGAACATCCGGCTGCGCAACCTGCTGGTCCCCGGCACCGAGGGTGGGATCACCGTGCATAGTCAGAGCGGCGAGCAGACCTCGATCTACGAAGCAGCGATTAAATACCAGGCGGAGGGAACGCCGCTGCTGGTCATCGCCGGCAAGGAATACGGCACG
>DATIRA010000296.1:0-4249 GCA_035470225.1 Steroidobacteraceae bacterium
CCCTGCATCGCGAGCTCGTTGCTCTCGCCGGTCGGTCCCGGCAGGCGCAGCGGACGTCCGAAGTCCTCGCGGGCACGGGCCGCGTAGTAGCGCAGGAAATCGACGGCCTCACGCACCTCCGAGATGCTGTCCGGGATGCACTTCCCGGCCTCGCGGACGCACATCGCGACGAATTCCGGCAGCTGCTGCTCGAAAAGATCCGCAGCGCGCTCCAGCGCCTCGGCGCGCTGCGCCGCTCCCGCCGCGTTCCAGGCCGGCTGTGCAGCCGCCGCGACACCGATCGCCTCGGTCGCCTGGGAGGAATCCGCGGCCTGAGCCTCGCCCACGACTTCCTCCCCGTTCGCCGGGTTGCGGATCGTCTGGACCGCGCCCTCGCGGTCCTGGCCAGCGATGATCGGAGCCGCGAGCCATTCGCGCCGCGACACCTTCTGCATCCGGTCGGCCAGCTGCCGCAACTGCGCACCATCGGCAAGGTTCAGACCCGATGAATTGCGCCGCTCGGGCTGGTACAGGTCGGCCGGCAGCGGGATCCTCGGATGCGAAACCCGGTCCCAGCCGTCCACGACTGCTACCGGATCGGCGACGATGTTCTCAACCGGCTCACTCTCGTTGGCGATGCGGTTCACGAAGGACGTGTTGGAACCGTTCTCGAGCAGACGGCGCACCAGGTACGGCAATAGGTCCTCGTGCTCGCCGACCGGTGCGTATACCCGACAGGGAACGTTGAGGCCATCACCGCTCGTGACGACCGAGTACAGGTCCTCCCCCATGCCGTGGAGCCGCTGGAACTCGAACTCGCGGCCGTAACGCTTCGCCATGTGCCAGACCGCCGCGACCGAATGCGCGTTGTGTGAAGCGAACTGCGGGTAGATCTCGGGACCTTTCTCCAACACGAGCCGCGCGCAGGCCAGGTATGAAACGTCCGTGCTCGGCTTGCGGGTGAACACGGGATAGCCGGGCAGGCCGCGCTCCTGCGCACGCTTGATCTCGCTGTCCCAGTAGGCACCCTTGACGAGCCTCACGTGCAGCGTGCGGCGCGTCTCCCGCGCCAGGCCGATGAGCCAGCGAAGCATCGCCAGCGCCCTCTTCTGGTAGGTCTGCACCGCGACGCCGAGCCCGGACCAGCCCTCGAGACGCGGGTCGCGCGCCACCCGCTCCAGCAGCTCGAACGTCAGCTCGAGGCGTTCGGACTCCTCGGTATCCAGCGTCAGTGCGATACCGGCCTCCCGCGCGAGCACGCAAAGCTCCTGCAGGCGCGGAGCGAGATCAGCGAGCACCCGCTCCCGGTGGGATCGCTCGAAGCGCGGGTGCATCGCAGAGAGCTTGACCGAGATGCTCGGCCGTGCCTCGAAGTCAGCATACTCGCCGACCCGCGAGCTGATCGATCCGATGGCCGACCGATAGGCTTCGAAATAGCGGTCCGCGTCGGAGGTGCGGAGCGCCGCTTCGCCCAGCATGTCGAACGTGTAGCGATAGCGGCGATTGCCCCCGGTGAGGGACTTCTCCAGAGCCTCCCCGATGCTGCGGCCCATCACGAACTGGTGTCCCATGATCCGCATCGCCTGGCGCATCGCGGCACGAACCACCGGCTCGCCGACCCGGCCGACGACCCTGGAGACGGCCCCGGACGGCGCGGCTACGTCGCCGGGGTCGAGGCGGATCACGCGGCCGGTCAGCATCAGCCCCCAGGTCGAGGCGTTCACGAACAGGGACTGGCTGTCGCCGAGATGGCTGGACCAGTCGCCGGCCTTGATCTTGTCCGCGATCAGCCGGTCCGCAGTCTCGTCGTCGGGAATTCGCAGCAAGGCCTCGGCGATGCACATCAGCATCACACCTTCCTGCGAGGACAGATCGTACTGCCGCAGGAAGGCATCGAGTCCGCCCTTTGCAGCCGGCGCCTTGCGCACCGCCTCCACCAGTCGCACGGCCGTGGCCTGCACCTCCGCCGCGGCATCGGCATCGAGGCGCGCGGCGTCCGCCAGGCGCCGGACCACGTGCTCCTCATCAGCGAGGAACTCGCCATTGACGGCGTTTCCAACCGGGGTCAGGAAGTCCTCCTGCCGGGCGAAGACGAACGGCGAGGCGGGACCCGCAGCGGAAGATCCTGGCATGGACAAGCTCCGGTGAATCGTTCGCCCGATTCTATCCAAACCGGCCGACCCGCGGGCGGCAACTCCCTCGGTTCCGCAGTTCGGCCCCGGTTCGACCAGTACTACTTGGTCTCGTACAGCAACCCGACCGTCATCAGCGTATCGGTCTTCTCGAGGCCCGGCTGCACGTCGGTGTTGTGACGCACCTGGTACCCAAGCCGCAGGCCGAGAGCGCCGGTGATCGTGACCTCGAGTCCCAGGTCGTTCTGGTAGTAGGTGTTGTCGGAACCGGCCTCGACGAGGAAGCGGTCCACGATCTTGGTCGTCTCGGTGAGCTGGTGCTCGAAGCCGAGATCGCCGCGGAAGATCACGCCGTTCTCGGACTTGCCGGTGAGCCTGACCTCGGAAAATCGGTAACCGACGCCGCCCTGCACCCAGAGCTTGGTGCGCTCGGTGTCGATGAGCCTGTAACCGAGACCGGTCGACAGCGAGGCCTGGTAGTCGTAAGAGCTGAAGCGGTCGTCCTCGTAGCGGCCGGCGCCGAACCAGTAGGTCTTCTCGGTGAGCTCGTACTGCGACTGCCCGCGGAACTCCCAGCGTTGCGCGGTCGTCGTCGTCCCATCGTTGCCGTAATTGCCGGCGAAACCCAGTTCATGCTGCCAGCTGTCCGTCTTGTTCTTCAGCACCAGCGCAGCGTTGGCCGACTCGTTCTCGCTGTTGCCGCTCGCGAACGAGGCGCCGAGCTCGCCTTTGCCGCTCCAATCGGCGAGCGCCGGCGCGCAGGCTCCGAGCAGCGCAATCCCAACAACCAGACGAGGCGCAGTTCCGTTCAGCATCCGCCGCTCCTTTCCCGAGGGGATTCAATTGCTTGGCAAAGCGGCGAAGTATAGAGAATTTCATCCGGCGCGACCGGGCTGCGGGCGCTTGCCCTCGCGCCCTGCACTCCCGAAAATCAGCGCGCAGGCAAGAGGTGGGACATGTCGGACGCTTCATACAAGGTCGTGGCCACGAGCAGCAATGTCGAAGCCGAAGTACTGGACGCCTCGGCCGAGCGGCCGGTGCTGGTGGATTTCTGGGCACCCTGGTGCGGGCCGTGCCGCGTGCTGATGCCGATGCTCGATCGGATCGCCGACGATTACCGGGGCCGCTTCGTGCTCGCCAAGGTGAACACCGACGAGCAGCAGCAACTGGCCTCGCAGTTCGGGATCCGGAGCATTCCGACCGTGATGCTGTTTCACGACGGGAAGCCCGTTGAGCAGTTCGTCGGCGTACAGCCTGAGGCATCGGTGCGCGCGCTGCTCGACAAGTACCTCGGTGCCGGGAACACGGGCGCGCTTGCGCAGGCCCGCGAACTCGGCGACCGCGGCAATCACGCCGGGGCGCAGCGGGTCCTGACCGCGGCACTGCAGGAGCGGCCCGGGGACGCCGCGCTGCTGGCCGAACTCGCGGCGCAGCAACTCGCGCTGCGCGATTCCGCGGGCGCCGCCGCGACGCTGGACCAGCTCGAGACCGTCGCTGCGGACGACAGCCGTCTCAAGAGTCTCAAGGCGCTCGCGAGCTTCGTCGAGGCCGCGACCGCCGAGCCGGACGTGCCGGCACTGCGGCAGCGGCTGGAGAAGGACCCCGGCGATCACGCGGCCCGCCACGCACTCGCCGCGCACCACCTGCTTGCAGCGGACCATGCCACGGCCCTGGCGGAGTGGCTGGAGCTGATGCGTCGCGACCGCTCGTTCGGCGAGGACCTCGGACGGCGCAGCCTGCTGATGGCGTTCGACCTGCTGGGGCCGGAGCACGAGCTGGTCTCGGGCTACAGGCGCCGGATGGCCAACCTGTTGCACTGAGCCTGTCGGCGACGGAGATCTTGCCGACGCCTCGGGGTCGCAGTATAAGTCGCGCCAGCGCAGGGTTGATGGGCTTGGCGTAGGTCTTTCGATGAGCGAGAAGCCGGAATCGGATGACTTCGAGGACGACGACGACGAGGAATCCTCCACCGATGAGGAGAGCCTCGACGTGGACCGCCTCATGCAGGACCTCGACAAGCGCAAGCGCGGCAGCAGCCGCGGACCGGAACCTGCATGGCGCAAGCTCGAGCGTCTGCTCGAACAGAAGCGGACCAATGAGCTGCTGAGCGACTTCGACGACTACGACATCGGAGATGC
>DATIRA010000297.1:0-2235 GCA_035470225.1 Steroidobacteraceae bacterium
AGTCACGACGGCGTGATCGCGTTCGGCGGCGGCAGCGCGATCGACGCGGCCAAGGCGATCGCATTGATGGTCGGGCAGAAGCGCCCGCTGTGGGACTTCGAGGATCGCGAGGACTGGTACACGCGCGTCGACGTGAGCGGCATGGCGCCGGTCGTGGCCGTCCCGACGACCGCGGGCACCGGCTCGGAGGTCGGGCGCGCGTCGGTCATCACGGACCTGGCGGACCACACCAAGAAGATCATCTTCCATCCGAGGATGCTGCCGGCGCTGGTGATCGAGGATCCGGAGCTCACCGTCGGGCTCCCGGCGCAGGTCACGGCCGCGACCGGCATGGATGCGCTGTCCCACTGCCTGGAGGCCTGGTGCGCTCCCGGGTATCACCCGATGGCCGAGGGCATTTCCGCCGAGGGCATGCGACTCGTGAAAGAGTGGCTGCCGGTAGCGGTTCACGAGCCCGGCAACATAGAGGCCCGGTCGCACATGCTGGTGGCCTCGTCGATGGGAGCGACGGCCTTCCAGAAGGGGTTGGGCGCGATGCACAGCCTCAGTCATCCCTGCGGCGCCAATCTCGGCAGCCATCACGGGCTCACGAACGCCGTGGTCATGCCCTACGTGCTCGCCTGGAACCGGCGCGCGATCGAGGAAAAGATGCCGCGCCTGGCCGCATACCTCGGCCTCGCCGACGCCTCGTTCGACGGGTTCCTCGACTGGGTGCTCGCGCTGCGCGCCGATATCGGCATCCCGCATACGCTCGCCGACCTCGGCGTACGCGAGGAGCACGCGGCGGTCTTCGCGCCGCAGGCGCTGGCCGATCCCTCGACCGGCGGCAATCCGGTCGCGATGACGGAGCAGGACTTCCACGCCCTGTACCTGAACTGCATTCGCGGAGAACTCCATCGGTGATGTTGCGGAATCCACGAACATGATCGACGAGAAGAAACTCTCCCGCGCCACTGCGACCGCGATTCTCGGAATCGACACGCTGTGGGGAGGCGATGTGATGAACCCGTCCGGGACCGGGCGCTTCATCGCGGATTCCTGGTTCTCGGACCAGCGCCTGCCGAGGGCGTACAGCCATCCCGCGGCGGCGCGACTGCGACGCACCGGCGGAGTCATGGCGCAGAAGGTCGACCGCGCTGCCGTGGATCGGTATCTGGCCGCGGTGGACGTGCCGCGCGCGATTGTGCAACTGTCAGACGCGGCCGCTGAGATACGCGGCTTGCGGGGTGCGTATCTGCAGGGCCTGGGCGAATGCCTGGCCGTGATGTGGGATCTCGTGCAGGAGATCCTGGGCCTCGGGCCCACCGTGCCTTACGAGCGCTGTGTGATCGCCTCGACCGGCGCGCCGCCAGCACCGTCGGAGCCCGCCGCGAGACGGCAGCGCGTTGCCGGGCTGCTGCGTGCGCAGGGGTATCCCTCGCGCGGGCCAGGCAAGCTCCTCCAGGCCGTGGACGCCTGGCGGGCCGAGCGGATGGTGCCGAAGAAGTCCATCCCGATGCTCGCGGGGGCCTGCATCGCGCAGTTCGATGCCGGGACGCTGCAGCACGTCGTGCCGTACCTGCCACGTGCGCTGCGTGACGTGCCGCGCGCGAACATCCGCTTCCTGCCGATCGAGAACGCCTGGTTCTCGGGCTCGATGAACTACCTCGGCCACGCCCGAAACCGGGACCGCTCGCCGCAGTATGAGGCGACCTACGAGATCAATGCGGCGCTCGAGATTTCGGTGCCCGAGTTCATGCAGCTCGTCTCGCACGAGGTCGTGCCGGGGCACGTCACGACGTTCGCCTGGATCCAGGCGCTCTACGTGCGCGGCCGGCTCGGTTTCGAGTCTACGATCCAGACGATGAACACGCGGGGAGCAGCGCTGTCCGAGGGTATCGCAAACAACGCGATATTGATGGCACATGGCGTGCGCGAAGTGGACGAGTTGCCCGATCCCGACCTGCAGCTCGGCACGCTGCTCGCGCTGCTGCAGGACGATGCGAAGAATCAGTCGTCCTACCTGACCTGGAAGCTGGGCTGGCCTGTCGGGAAGGTGAGGGAGGCGCTGCGGGCGGAGTACCTGGTCTCCGAGGAGCGCGCGGACAAGCTCTCCGGCGCCTGGGGCCGCCATCCGCTGCTCGGGCGCATGTACCTGCCCGCGTACCGCGCCGGCACCGAGAAAGTAGCGCAGCTGCGCCGCAACCATGCGCCCGAGGTGATCCTGCCTGCGCTGTATGGCGCCCGCGGGCTCGT
>DATIRA010000298.1:0-3506 GCA_035470225.1 Steroidobacteraceae bacterium
CCGCGAGATCTCCGTGCGCGGCCGGAACCTCTCCGAAGGCGTACCGCGCAGTTTCACGCTGAATTCGAACGAGATCCTCGAGGCCCTGCAGGAACCTCTGCAGGGGATCGTCGGGGCAGTGAAGGCCGCGCTGGAACAGACGCCGCCCGAGCTGGGCTCCGACGTCGCCGACCGCGGCATCGTGCTCACTGGCGGCGGCGCGCTGCTGCGCGACATCGACAAGCTGCTGATGGAGGAGACGGGGCTGCCGGTCGTGGTCGCCGAGGATCCGCTCACCTGCGTGGCGCGCGGAGGCGGCAAGATGCTGGAGCTGATCGACGAGCACGGCCCGGGCCTGTTCGGCCTGGATTGAGGGCGGCCGTCCGCCGCCTGCATAGTCCGTGGTCGAACTGAGCCACGACACGCGACCCATCATCGGCCAGGGCCCGCCGCTCGGCGCGGCGTTCATCGCGCTGGCGCTGCTGTCGATCGCGCTGATGGTCGCCGACCATCGCTACGAGCAGCTCGAGCGGGTCCGCAGCTGGCTGGGGGCGGCGGCGTACCCGGTCCAGCGGGCGATCGACCTGCCGTTCCGCGCCTGGGACTGGCTTACCGACTCCTTCGCGGATCGCAGCCGCCTGCGGCGGGAGAACCTCGAGCTCAGCACGCGCCTGCGACTGGCGAACCTGCAGCTGCAGCGATTCGCCGCGCTCGAGGACGAGAACAGACGCCTGAGGGACATGCGGGAGAACACCGCCGGCGTGGCCGAGCGGGTGCTGGTCGCCTCGATCCTGAACGTCGATCTCGATCCGTTCCGGCACCGGGTATTGCTGGACAAGGGGGCTCGCGACGGCGTGTTCAAGGGCCAGGCCGTGCTGGACGGCGAGGGGATCTTCGGACAGGTCTGGCGCGTCAGCGAACTGACCAGCGAGGTGATCCTGATCAGCGACGCCGAGCACGCGATTCCGGTTGCCTCGAACCGCAGCGGCATCCGCAGCATCGCCGTCGGCACCGGAGACTCGGAGCGACTGTCGCTACCGTTCGTGACGGCTGAGGCGGACCTGAAGAAAGACGACCTGTTGATTTCCACCGGCCTCGGTGGAGTCTTTCCGCCGGGCTATCCGGTGGCCCGCATCACGCGCGTCGAGCGCGCGGCCAGTGCGACGTTCGCAATCGTCGAAGCCCAACCCACCGCCAGGCTGGCGCTCGACCGGGAGGTGCTGCTGGCCTGGTTCCGGGAAGAGCCGCAGGGCGGGCCGCCGCCGGAGGCGGCGGAGGCGGCTCCGGAAGCGGAGCCGTCGACCGCTCGAGCCGGCGATGAGGCCGCGCGATGAGGCGGGGCGCGCTCTCCTCCAGGCTCGGTTACTGGGGCAGCATCGCCGCCGGGCTCGTGCTCTCGATCGTGCCGCTGCCGGACTGGCTCGATCCGGTGCGACCGGACCTGGCGCTGCTCGCCGTCATCTACTGGGTCCTCGCCGCTCCCCGGATGGCCGGCCTGGGGTCAGCCTGGCTGGCCGGCCTCGGGCTCGACGTCCTGAAGGGGATGGTCCTCGGCCAGCACGCGCTCGGGTTCCTGGTGGTCGCGTTCCTGACGCATCGGCTGCAGCTGCGCATGCGGATGTTCCCGCTGCTGCACCAGTCGATCGTCGTGATGCTGCTGCTGGGCATCTATCACTTCCTGATCTTCTGGACCGACGGGCTCACCGGCCACGGCTACACGAACGCGACGCAGTGGCTGCCGGTGCTGTCCGGCGCCCTGCTGTGGCCGCTGATCGTGTCACTGGGCGACACGCTGTCCCGTCGGTCACGGTGAACGTGCCGGTAACGCGCTGATGCCCCGTCCGGTGCGCCTGAAGGACCATTGGGCCGAACAGCGGCTGTTCGGCCGCCGCGTCATCGCCGCGTCGGTCATGATCCTGCTGGTGCTGGCGCTGCTGGTGGCGCGGCTCGTCTACCTGCAGGTGCTGCGCCACGATTACTTCAGTGAGCTGTCGCAGGGCAACCAGATACGGATCGACCCGATCCCGCCGAACCGCGGGCTGATCCTGGACCGCAACGGCGTGCCTCTCGCGCTGAACCGTCCCGCCTACCAGCTCGAGATCGTGCGTGAGCAGACTCCTGACCTGCGGCAGACCCTTGAGGATCTCGCGGACCTGGAGCTGATCGAGCGGGACGAGATCGAGCGCCTGCTGAAGACGATCAAGGCACGTCGCAGCTTCGACTCGGTGCCGGTCAAGCTGCAACTCAGCGAAGAGCAGCTCGCCCGATTCGCGGTGCACCGGCCCGATTTCCCCGGCGTCGAGATCCGTCCCCGGATGACCCGCTACTACCCTCAGCAGGGCACCGGCGTGCATGCGCTCGGCTACGTGGGTGCGATCAGCGAGAAGGACCAGGAACGCATCGACCTGCCGAACTACGCGGGCACCACGCTGATCGGCAAGCTCGGCATCGAGCGGGCCTACGAGGACGAGCTGCACGGCGATACCGGCTACCAGCAGCTGCTGGTCAACGCGCAGGGACGCAGGGTCGAGCGCATCGGGCTCGAAGCGCCCGAGCTCGAACGACGCGAGCCGATCGCCGGCAACGACCTGATCCTGTCGATCGACGCCCGCCTGCAGCGAGTGATCGAGGACGAGCTCGCCGGGCGGCGGGCGGCCGTCGTCGCGATCGACCCGCGCAATGGCGACGTGCTCGCTTTCGTCAGTACGCCGACCTTCGACCCGAATGGGTTCGCGCGCGGTCTGACCTACGCCGAGTATTCGGCGCTCGAGAACGACATCGACAAGCCGCTCTACGACCGGGCGTTGCGCGGCGCTTATCCACCCGGCTCGACGATCAAGCCGCTGGTGGCTCTTGCGGCGCTCGAATACGGCGTCATGGACGCAGCCGACAGCCGTTTCTGCCGCGGCTTCTTCCAGCTGCCCGGATCGAGCCACCGCTTTCGCGACTGGAAGCGGGGCGGTCACGGCACTGTGGACATGCACGACGCAATCGCGCAGTCCTGCGACGTCTACTTCTACCAGGTCGCCGATGCGATGGGGATCGACCGGCTGCACGACTTTCTGGTCCGATTCGGCCTCGGCGGCAGGACCGGCATCGACATCGGCGGCGAGCGCGACGGGCTGGTGCCGTCGCGGGACTGGAAGAAAACGGCTTTCAAGCGCAAGGACATGCAGGTCTGGTTTCCAGGAGAGACTGTCATCGCTGGCATCGGCCAGGGCTACATGCTGACCACGCCGCTGCAGCTGGCCCACGCGGCGGCCACGATCGCGGCGCGTGGCAAGCGCTACGCGCCCAGGCTGGTCAACGGCATCCGCGACTCGAAGACCGGGGAGCTTCGACAGCTCGCGGCGCGCGAGCTCCCGCCGGTCACGTTGAGCGACCCCGCTCACTGGGAAACGATCATCGGCGGCATGATCGGCGTGATGAACGATGCGCGTGGCACGGCGCGCCGCAGTCAGGCCGGTGCCCCTTACCGCATCGCGGGCAAGACTGGCACCGCACAGGTCTTCAGCGTCGGCCAGAGC
>DATIRA010000299.1:0-5978 GCA_035470225.1 Steroidobacteraceae bacterium
GACCCAGTCGCTGCAGGGCAGGCCCGCCGTGCTCTATTTCTTCGCGCCCTGGTGCGGGGTCTGCGCCGCCAGCTCTCCGCAGCTGCGGTGGTTCGATCGCCTCGCGGGGGACTCCGTGCAGCTGGTGCTGATCGGGCTCGACTGGCAGCAGCGGGAAGAACTCGACGACTACGCAGCCCGTCACGCGCTCGGGGTCCCGGTGCTGGCCGGGAGCCCCTCGGTCGGGGCCGACTACCGCGTGCGAGGCTATCCGACCTATTACGTGATCGATTCCCAGGGCCGCATCGCCGCACGCGACGTAGGCTTCACGACCGTGGCGGGACTCTGGCTCCGCACGCGCGGCCTGTGAGGTCCGGGCGCTGCGGCCTCAGCCGATCTCGCGCATTTCCTCGGTCGAAAGTCTCAGGCCTGCCGCGGCGACGTTCGCCTCGAGGTGCCGCACGGACGAGGTGCCCGGAATGGGCAGCATCGCTGGCGAGCGGGTCAGCAACCAGGCCAGCGCCGCGTCGGCGAAGCTCGAGCCCCGACGAGCGGCGATGCGCTCGAGCGCCGCCCTGCGTGGCGCGCCACTGTCGTTCGGGCTCTGCGTGAGTGGTGACCAGGGAATGAAGGCGAGCCCGTCCCGCTCGCACACCGCGAGCACCGGGTCGGAGGAACGGTCCGCCACGTTGTAGCGGTTCTGCACCGACACGATTTCGACGATCGCCCGGGCCCGCGCGAGCTCGGCGACATCGAAGTTCGACACGCCGAGGTGCCGGACTTTGCCCTCGGCCCGCAGGCGCGCCAGCTCCCCGATCGATTCTTCGAGCGGCACGTCCGGATCGATCGCGTGGAACTGGTACAGGTCGATGCATTCGACTCTGAGCCGAGCGAGGCTGGCCTCGCAGGCCACCCGCAGGTGCTCCGGGCGTCCGTCCCTGTCCCATCGCTCGCGCGATGGGCGCACGATGCCGCCTTTCGTGGCGATGACGAGTCCCGGCCGGTAGGGATGCAGAGCCTCGGCGATCAGCCGCTCGCTGGTGCCGGGGCCGTATGAGTCGGCGGTGTCGATGAAATTCACGCCGAGATCGATCGCGCGGCGCAGCAGTTCGCGCGCGGCTTTCGGATCCGGCGGATCTCCCCAGATGCCGGCACCGGTGATGCGCATCGCCCCGTAGCCGAGCCTGTTCACCGTCAGCCGGTCGCCGATCGTCAGCCTGCCTGCATCCGCCGCCGTGCTCATGCCGCACCTCCCGGGTCGTGTCGAGCTTACCCCACTACTTCGTGATTGCCGCGCTCTTCACCAGCGCCCAGGCATGCAACCCGACCGTGAGCCCGAGTTCCCTGGCCGAGCGGCGAGTGATCCGGGACAGCAATCGACTTTGACCGACCTCGAGGCTGACCAGCACTTGTGAAGGTGAGGCTTTCACCTGCGTCAGGTCCGTGATCGTGCCCGGCAGGATGTTGAGCACGCTGATGGCCTTCGGCCGCTCGAGCGCGATGCTGACGTCCCTGGCGCGGATCTGCACGCGCACCTCGGCCTCGTGCGGCAGTTCCGTGGTCGCGATCCACAGCTCGCCGCCCGGGAAGGCCACGCATGCGAGGCCCGCCTCCTGGTCGATGGCGGTGACCTTGCCGATCAACAGGCTCTCCGCGTCCTCGTCCTGCGCGAACGGCAGGCGAGGATTGCTGATCACGTCGCGCACAGGCCCCTGGGCGACGATGCGTCCGCCGTCCAGCCAGATCATCCGGTCCGCGAGGCGCGCAGCCTCCCGCAGGTCGTGGCTCACGTAGATGCACGGCACGGTCAGGTCACAGAGGACGCGCTCGATCGCCTCGAGCACCTCGCCCTTGGCCGCGAGGTCCAGCGCCGAGACCGGCTCGTCGAGCAGCAGAAGCCGCGGGCTCGCGAGCAGCGCGCGGCCGATCGCAACCCGCTGCCGCTCCCCGCCCGAGAGATTCGCGACGCTGCGCTCCAGCAGCGACCGCAGCCCCAGCGGCTCGGCGAGACTTTCCAAAGAGAGCGCAGGCGCGCGCTCCCTGACGCGGCGCAGCCCGAAGAGCAGGTTGTCGCGGACGTCGAGGTGCGGGAACAGGTGCGCCGTCTGCGTCACGTAGCCGACCGAGCGGCGATGCGGCGGACGGTCCAGCCCGCCGACCGAGTCGAACCACCTCTCACCGTCGAGGCTGAGCGAGCCGCTTCGAGGACGCTCGAGCCCGGCCAGGCAGCGCAGGATCGTGGTTTTGCCCGAGCCCGAGGGACCCGACAGCGTCGTGACGCCGCGCGCCGGCAGCTCGAAGTCCACGTCCAGCGTGAACGCTCCGCGCTCGAGCTCGAAACGGGCCGCGAGTCCGCTCACCGGAACCGGGCCTGCCGCCGCGCCCTGCCGGACGAGTACAGCAGCACGAGCACGACCATCGAGAAGACCAGCAGGCCCGCCGAGTAAACGTGGGCCTCGGCATACTCCAGCTGCTCGACGTGATCGTAGATGGCGATCGAGACCACCTGCGTCTCGCCCGGGATATTGCCGCCGATCATCAGCACGACGCCGAACTCACCGAGCGTGTGCGCGAAACCCATCACGGCCGCGGTGACCGCGCCGGAGGCCGACAGCGGCAGCACGACGCGCAGGAAGCGGTCCAGCGGACCCGCGCCCAGCGTCGCCGCGCTCTCGAGCTGGCCCTCGGGAATCTCGCGAAACGTGTTCTTGAGCGGGTTCACGACGAACGGCAGCGAATAGATCACCGAGCCGACGACGAGGCCCGGAAAGCTGAACACGAGCCGCAGGTCCAGCGCCTCGAGCAAGGGACCGAGCGGGCCCTTCGGACCGAGCAGCAGCAACAGGTAGAAGCCGAGAACCGTCGGCGGCAGCACCAGCGGCAGCGCAACGACGGCCTCGACGAAAGCTCGCGCCGGCGAGCGCGTCCGCGCCAGCCACCACGCGAGCGGCAGGCCGAGCAACAGCAGGATCGCGGTCACCGTGATCGAGAGTCGGATCGACAGCCAGAAAGGGCTCAGGTCCATGGATTACCGTCGCTACGTCAGCCTTCAAGGCACCGGCGTCGAATAGCCCGCCGCCTCGATCAACGCGAGTGCGGGTGGCGATTGGAGATAACGGAGGAACGCCTGGGCAACCGGGTCGGTCGCGCCGTCCCGCAGCAACACGGCCTGCTGCTCGATCGGAGCGTGCAGCGTGGCATCTACCGGCAGCAGTTCGCCCTCCAGCGTTCGGCCCGTGTTGCTCTGGTATTGGAACAGCTGCGCAGCGGAGACGAAGCCCGCGTCCGCCGCTCCGCTGGCGATGAACTGGAAGGCCTGGGCGACGCTCTCGCCCTGCACCAGCCGGTACTGCGTTGCGGCGTCGATGCCGTATGCGCGGAGCACCTCCAGCGCGGCAGCGCCGTATGGCGCCGAGCGCGGATTCGCGATCGCGAGGCTCTGCAGGCGCTCGTCGGCAAGCGCGGCACCGAGGTCAGCGCCGACACGCCGGCCTGGATGCCAGAAGACCAGCTGACCAAGCGCATAGGTGAAGCGGCTGCCCGCCACGGCGAGACCTTCCCGCTCCAGCCGCTCAGGGCGCTCGCGGTCCGCCGACAGCAATACGTCGAACGGGGCCCCCTGCGCGATCTTGGCGTACAGCAGTCCGCTCGCACCTGACGAGACGACGCAACGGACCGGATGCTCGACGGAGAAGGACCGGCAGAGCGCTTCGGCGGTCTGCTTGAAGTTCGCCGCGACCGCGATCCGCAGTTCGTCGGCTGCAACGCCGATACCGGGCAGCAGGGCCAGCAGCAGCGCGGCCAGCGGCCAGACCCGGCCGATGGCCGAGCCATGCTGGTGATTCCCGCCCCGTCTGCGCCGGCTGCCCACCCGCGAATGTTAGGGGATTCCGGGAAACTGCGGAGCGCAGAGGCGGCGGGCCATTTTCCGTGACCCGCGTCACCGTCCAGGCAGCAAGGGCAGCGGCGCGCGACCGGCGGCGCTAGCTTCGAATCGTTCAGACGGAACTCTCGACGGGGTCGACCCGGCCCAAAGGAGGACCGCATGATGTTCACGAGCAGAGCGGCGCTGACGGCCATGATCGCACTTCCGTGCCTGAGCCTTGCCGCGCCACCCGACTGGGCCCCCGCGCACGGCTGGCGCAACAAGCATGATGCTGCGTACGCCGGCTATAGCGGCCGGAACTGGGACCACGACTACGGTGTCCGCAGCGGTCGCTGCGACCGCGGGGATGTCGGAGCAATCCTCGGTGGCGTCACCGGCGCGTGGATCGGATCCGAGGTCGCGGGCGAAGGAAACCGCTTGGTCGCGACCGTGGTCGGCACCGTGATCGGTGCCGCCATCGGATCGGAGATCGGTCGCCGGATGGACGCTGCGGACCGCTCCTGCGTCGGTCACGCACTGGAGCTGGCGAACGCCGGGCAGACGGTGAGCTGGAAGAACGCGACGACAGGCGTGGTCTACCGGCTCACGCCGATCGACGGCGCGACCCGCGAGGACGGCTGCCGGAAGTTCCGCCTGATCGCCCACGACTCGCTGGGCCTGTCGGAGGGGCGCACGACCGCGTGTCCCTCTGCCGATGGCACCTGGAATCTCGCGCCGGAAATCAAGATGAGCCGTCGCTAGCGACAGGGATAGGCATCCCGGAGCGCCTCGTACATGACCTCCGCGATTGGCCGCGAGGCGCTCTCGGGATGACGGTCGAGGTGCTCGAGCGTCGTACGCACGAATTCCCTCGTCGAGTGCGACGGCGGGCTGCAGATGTCGAGCAGCGTCGCGGGCCCCTCCTGCTGGAACAGCTGGAAGACCTCGTCGGCATCGAGCTCGTAGCGGATCGCGAGTCGTGAGCCGAAACCGAGCGCACCGAGCTGGCTGCCGACCTGCATGCCGCTCAACAGGCCCTTGGTCACGCCGACGCAGTAGGTGATGTCGAGATCGCTCGCGTCGCTGTCCCCGTCGAGCGCGGCGAGATAAGCCGTGCAGTAGCTGCGCCACTCGCTGGCCGGCGGCGACTCCTCCGCAGCGGTCGGCGTCGTGCCCGACAACGCGAGCGCGACCAGCGGCAGCAGCGCACACATGGATCGTCGGTACTTGCTCAATGTTGCTGATCTCCGGTCGCTCGGAAGGCCCTGCTGGACGGGCTGACCGGCATTATCCCGCAACTACAGGCGGCGTCAGTACAGAGCTCCGCGGACCCGGCGCATGTCTGCGAACAGCGCCCGAGCCGAGTCCCGCGTGAAGATCTTGTCGACCGAGGCGGTCATCTTGCGCTGCCAGTTCGCGTGCTCGTCGCGCGTCCCGGGCACGTTGACCGGGTCGGTCATTCCGACCAGGTCCTCGGCCTGCAGAACTGCGAGCGCCGCGGCGCTGCGGCCGAGGTACAGCTGCGTCGCGTGTGCAAGCGCCTCGGTGTAGGGCCCGTCCGGGCTCGTCGGCGCCCCGGGCGCGAGGCCGGCCGCCCCGAGCGCGGCGAGCAACTGGGCGCGGTCGCGGACACGTTCCTCGAGCACGTGGCGGCGGATCTCCTCGTTCGGATACAGCTGCAGCCGGTCGCGCAGCTCGAGGTCCCGACCCTCCCAGTAGCCGCGCAAAGTCGGCAGGTCATGAGTCGTGATCGTCGCGATCGACCGGCGCAGGTACTCCTCGGGGCTCCTGAACCGTCCGTCGCCATGCTTCTCGAACAGCAGGACCTTGTAGTGGTAGACCGAAAAAGCCGCCATCGCGTGGCGCATCTCGTCGGGGACCGTGCCGAGGTCCTCGCCGACGACCAGGCAGCGGTTCAGCGTGCTCTCCAGCGCGAGCACCGACATCAGGTCCTCGAGCGGGTAGTGCACGTAACCGCCCCCGGTCGCATCGAGGCCGACCGGCACCCACCACTGGCGGAACAGCGCCATCACGTGATCGAGTCGCAGCGCGCCGAAGTGACGCATGTTCGCCGCGATCAGGTTGCGGAACGGACGGTAGGCCGCGGCCCGCAGTTCGTAGGGATCCTGGGGGG
>DATIRA010000300.1:0-3245 GCA_035470225.1 Steroidobacteraceae bacterium
GGTTGAGCTCCGCGTCCGGCGGCACCAGGCCGCGCTCGCGGAGCTCACGCGTCAGGCCCGCGGCGAGGTAGAAGGCGACACCGACGCCGGCGAGCGCACGCGACCCGAAACGGCTGTCCGGCAGGTTCGGGTTGACGATGACCGCCGCCTCGGGAAGCTCCTCGCCAGGAAGGTGGTGATCGGTGACCAGCACCTCGATGCCGAGCCGCCTCGCCTCGGCCACGCCCTCCAGCGAGGAGATGCCGTTGTCGACAGTGACGATCAGCGCCGGCCGACGCTGCGCGGCCACGCGGACGATCTCGGGACTCAGTCCATAGCCGAACCTGAAGCGGTCCGGCACGAGGTAGACGGGATCGGAGAATCCCAGCCGGCGCAGATGCCGGATCAGCAGCGCGGTGCTCGTGGCCCCGTCGGCATCGAAGTCGCCGAGCACCAGCACGCGCTCACCCAGGGCGCGGCAGCGGGCGAGCAGCTCGGCGGCCTGCTGCACGCCCTCGAGCGAACCCACCGGCAACAGGCCATCGAGCCCCAGCGCGAGGTCGCCTGCCTCACCGATACCTCGTGCCGCGTAGACTCGCCTGAGGACCGGGTGCAGATGCCCCGGCAGCGCAGCGAGCCGCGCGGGGTCCGGCACGCGCCGGACTACGCGGCGCCCCCTCATTCTGGCATCTCCACAGGCGTTCCGGGACGTCGCCAGAACCGCCAGCGCATCCCGCCGTTGATCTCCAGAGTCTGCTTGCCGAGCAGCAGGCTCACCCGCCGCATCGCACCGCACCGCAAGGCCGAGCGCAGAGGTGCGAAGACCTCGCGCTCGAGCGTCTCGAGCGCCCTGCCGCCACCGAATGCCGCCGGCTCGGACGCGACCAGCAGCAGGCGCTGCCCCAGCCCGATCCGCTCGCCTGCTTCAGACAAGACCGCGCAGGCCGCACCATGCAGCGTCCACAGGCCACGCAGCCAGGGGTCGTCGCTCAGCAGCATCGGCAGCGCCTGCGGCGACGCAGCTGGCGCCTGACCGAAACCCCAGAACCACACTGAGTTGATCGGCAGCAGGCCACGCGCTGCGCGATCGACGTTGACAGGGTGTTCGTGCAGCACCATCTGCAACTCGTTGACGATGCCCTGCAGGCGGCGCGCATCGACTCCGCGCGGCAGGTGATGTCGCAGGTTTTCTCCGGCGGCCCGGGCCGGATCGGGGGACTCGCAGTCCAGCGGCTCGCGGCATTCGAGCAGCCACTCCCCGGGGGACGCGACATGCAGGCACAGGCCGATTTCGCGCAGGTGTGCATTCAGCGATTGGAGCAGTTCCCCGGCCTCCGCGTGCGAGATCTGCAATCCCTCGAGCGGGGCAAGTCGCAGGTGGTCGATCGCCGCCAGCAGGTGCACGGGTCGTGCGCGAGCCCAACACCCGCTCGCGGGACTCCCGCTCCAGGCGGCGCGGGCGCAGGGTCCTTCCGGGAAGCGCTCCAGCGTTCCGGCAGGCAGGCCGACCGAACGGACGCAAAAGGACCGCCAGTCGTCCTCGCCGTCCTGCGGCCGCTTGCCGCGCGCGAGCAGCCACTTCAAGGCCGGCGCAGCACCGTCGCCGCCTCGCGTCTCGAACGCGTCCGCCAGCCATGGCAGCACGACCCATATCTCGCCTGCGTTCGCATCCTCGTTCAAATGGACGGCTCCGACTGCTGCACCCAGGGCCCGGTGACCCCGAGCCCCGCATTCGCTATGGTAACTGCATGAAGCTGAGCCTCGATGCGCCAACCTCGACGAACCTGATCCGGAGCTACGGGCCCGGGGGAGTGCAGGTCGGGGACCGCACGCTGGGACACAGCATGATCGTGAGCCCGACCCGGTTGATCGAGGACTGGCGCCCTCGCAACTTCGACGAGTTCCTGCCGTCCGACCTCGAACGACTGCTCGAGTGGCGGCCGGGCGTGCTGCTGATCGGCACCGGAGAGCGCCAGAGGTTCCCGGGGCCGGACCTGCTGGCCGCGCTCTACGCGTCCCGGCTGGGCTTCGAATGCATGGACACGGGCGCCGCCTGCCGCACCTACAATGTGCTCGTTGCCGAGGGCCGTGACGTCGCTGCGGCACTCATCGTCGAATCGCACTGAACCCCGCTCAGCCCATCGTGCGCCACAGCACGTAGCCGACGACCAGCAGCACAAGGGTCGCCCAGCCGATCGCGTCGACGTAGCGACGCAGGCGCTGCTCCACCATCGGCCCGCCCCAGCGAACCAGGGCACTGACCAGCAGGAAGCGTGCCCCACGGCCGATGGCGGAACCGATCACGAACGGCAGCAGCGGCATCTGTGCCGCGCCCGCGGCGATCGTAAACACTTTGTAGGGGATCGGGGTGAAGCCGGCAGCGAAGATCGCCCAGAAGCCATAGCGGTCGAACCATGCCCGGGCAGTCTCGAAGTGTCCCCAGTAGCCGGCGGCTTCGAGCAGCGGCGTGACAGCCTCCAGCGCGAGCCGTCCGATCAGGTACCCGGCGAGGCCGCCGAGCACCGACGCCAGAGTCGTGAGCAGCGCGAAGCGCCACCATCGCGCCGGCTGCGCCAGCGTCATCGGCGCCAGCAGCACATCCGGCGGTATCGGGAAGAAAGACGACTCCGCGAAACTGACGCCCGCCAGGTACCGCTCCGCGTGCGGGTGCGCACTCCAGCGCAGCGTCCTTTCGTACAGGCTCGAGAACAGGCCCATCAGCTCAGCCCCTGCAGCATCGGCACGAAAGTGACCGGGCCGAGCTCCTCCCGCTCCAGCAATTCGCCACGCCGGGTGATGCGCACCAGCTTCTGCTCGCGATCCGGGCCGACAGGGATGATCAGGCGTCCCCCGTGCCCGAGCTGCTCGAGAAGCACCGCCGGCACCGCATGCGCGGCTGCCGCGACGATGATGCCGTCGAACGGCGCGTACGCGGCCCAGCCGTCGAAGCCGTCGCCGTGCTTCATGTGCACGTTGCGAAGACGCAGCTCGCGCAGCACCTGCCGGGCGCGCTGCTGCAGCGCGGCGATCCGCTCAATGCTGTAAACCGACACGACCAGCGGCGCGAGCACGGCCGCCTGGTAGCCGCAGCCGGTGCCGACCTCGAGGACCTTCCGCGGCGCGGTCTCCTCGATCAGCGCCTCCGTCATTCGCGCGACGATGTACGGCTGCGATATCGTCTGCCCATGGCCGATCGGCAGGGCCGTGTCTTCGTACGCGCGGCTCGCGAGCGCCTCGTCCACGAAAAGGTGGCGCGGCACGCTGCG
>DATIRA010000301.1:0-2905 GCA_035470225.1 Steroidobacteraceae bacterium
GGCCGCACTGCGGTTTTCCCGCTTGCCACGAGAAGCCAGTTCCGGGGGCCAGCGGAAAGCGACAATTCGCGGTCCCTGCCCGGTTTTTCGCTTGCCGCAGGACCGGCGCTCAAGCACAGTCACCCGGCCATGAAACCTGCGCTCGTCCTGCCGTCCGGCGCGCCCGGACACTGTCTCGCGGCCGTGCTGTCGCTGTTGCTCGGAATCCCGGGCCAGGCCCAGCAGGTCGGGCCGGCCGAGCCCGCCGCGCCGGTCGCGACCGGTAGCGGCCCACTCGAGACCGAAGTCCTGATCCAGCGGCTCGAGTCGGTCGAGGACGAGAGCGGGAGGCGGTCGTGGCGCTTCGAGCCGGCGGACCGACTCACCAGCGGCGACGAAGTCCAGTTCACGATCCGGGTGCGAAACCCCGGCACGGAGCCGGTCACCGATGTGGTCGTGACGAAGTCCATGCCGGTGGGCCTGCACTACATCGGCGGTTCCGCGGTCGGCCCAGCCAGCGCTGTCGAAGTCTCCGCCGACGGCGGCGCGAGCTTTGGCCCGCCGGGCGAGGTGAAGGTGACTGGGCCCGGCCGGCGGCCACGCAGGGCCCAGCCGACCGAGTACTCGCACCTGCGCTGGACACTGTCGCGGCCGCTCGCTCCCGGCGCCACTGCGCTGCTGCGCTTCCGCGCCCGGTTCACCTGAGCCGTGCCGGAATGAGCCGACTCTCTGAGGTTTTCGGGCCCCAGGGTCCGCTGGCGCGGAGCCTGCCGGGGTATGCGCTGCGCCGCGAGCAGCTCGCGATGGCCGAGCACGTCGCCGTCGCGCTCGAGCACCGGGACACGCTGATCGTCGAGGCCGGCACCGGCACCGGCAAGACGTTCGCCTATCTCGTGCCGGCCCTGCTGTCCGGGCGGCGCGTCATCGTCTCGACCGGCACGCGCGCGCTGCAGGACCAGCTGTTCCACCGGGATCTCCCCGCCGTTTGTTCGGCGCTCGGCCGGCCGGTCAAGGTCGCGCTGTTGAAGGGCCGCGCGAACTACCTCTGCCGCCATCGACTGGACCTGGCCGAGCAGCAGGCCCATGCCCGTGGCCTGCGGCGAGAGGTGGCGCTCGCGCTGCCGCGGGTGCGGGCCTGGAGCGTCACCGCACGACGCGGCGACATCGCGGAAATGCCGGGGCTCGGCGAGCAGGAACCGGTCTGGCCGTGGGTGACCTCCACGCGCGAGAACTGCCTCGGCACGCAGTGCCCGCAAATCGACGACTGCTTCGTGCTGGAGGCTCGCCGGGAAGCGCTCGCAGCCGACGTCGTGGTCGTCAACCACTACCTGCTGATGGCGGATCTGGTGCTGAAGGACGAGGGCTTCGGCGACCTCTTGCCCGGCGCCGACGCGATCGTGCTCGATGAGGCGCATCAGCTGCCTGACATCGCCGCGCAGTTCCTCGGCTACAGCGTCAGCACGCGCCAGCTCGCCGCGCTCTCGCGCGACGTGTCGGGGGAGCTGCTGCTGGCGCAGCAGATGGGCAGCGGCATCGAGGCCGCGCTGGCCGGGCTCGATGCGCAACTCGCGACCGTGGTCGGCACGGCCGCGGGGATGGCGCCCCGGGTCGAGCATGCGCGCTGGCCTGAGCCGCTGCTCGAATCCGTGGACGCGCTGGCGGGTCGCTGCAGGGAGCTCGCCGCGGCCGTCGAGCCGCTGGCCACGGGAGGCTCGGGCGCGTTCGGCAAGCTGCGGGAGCGGCTGACCGAGAGCGGCGAGCGGCTCGGCAGCTTCGTCGAGATCGAGGCGCCGGGGGGCGTACGCTGGGCCGAGACCGGACTGCGCAGTCTCAGTTGCCATTACGCCCCGGTTGACGTGGCCGAGCAGCTTGCGGCGCTGATGGAGTCGCAGTCCTGCGCCTGGATCCTCACCTCGGCGACGCTCGCGGTCGGCGAGGACTTCACGCACTTCAAACGCCGCAGCGGGCTCGCGCAGGCGCGGGCGGTGCGGTTCGAGAGCCCGTTCGACTTCGCCGGGCAGGCGCTGTTGTACCTGCCGCAAGGTCTCGGCGATCCTGGCGCCGCGACGCACGCTGCGGACGTGATCGATGCGGCGCTGCCGGTGCTGGAGGCGAGCGGGGGCCGTGCCTTCATCCTGTTCACGAGCCACCGGGCGCTGCGCGAAGGTGCCGAGGCGCTGCGCCGCGAATGGGGCGAGTCGCCGCCGGTGCCGGTGCTGGTGCAGGGCGACGCTCCGCGCGACCGTCTGCTGCGCAGCTTCCGCGAGGCGGGCAACGCGGTGCTGCTCGGCACCGGTACGTTCTGGGAAGGCGTGGACGTGAAGGGTTCGGCGCTCTCGGTCGTGATCATCGACAAGCTGCCATTCGCGGTGCCGGACGACCCGCTGCTGAAGGCGCGGCTCGACGCGATCCGCGCGCAGGGCGGCAATCCGTTTTTCGATGAGCAGGTGCCGCAGGCCGCGATCGCACTGAAGCAGGGCGTCGGACGACTGATCCGCGACGAGCAGGATTTCGGCGTGGTGATGCTCTGCGACACCCGGCTCGTCACTAAAGGCTACGGCCGGGCCTTCCTCGCGAGCCTGCCGCCGATGAAGCGCACCCGGTCGCTGGACGAGGTGCGGGGGTTCCTGAGGGAACGGCTGGGGGCAGCGGAAAGCGCGGCAGCAGATAGTGACTAGCGACTAGTGACTAGCGGTTAGTGAAGAGAGCCCTCACCCTGCCCTCTCCCGCGAAGCGCGGGAGAGGGTCTCTGAACTCCGTTCCCGACTATCCGCTGTCGGCTAATCACGATTCACTAGTCACTATCCGCTATCCTCTCTCCCCAATGCGTCTGCTCTCCATCGACACGTCCACCGAAGCCTGCTCGGCCGCGCTGCTGCTCGGCGAAGAGGTGCTGCTGCGCATCGAGATGACGGAGCGGAGCCAC
>DATIRA010000302.1:0-3125 GCA_035470225.1 Steroidobacteraceae bacterium
CGTTCATGCCTTCTCCACCGGCATCGCTCACCACGGGTCCTGCGCCTGCACCAGCGTGGTCGCCGGCATGCGCTGCAGGTCGTCGGGCGGCAGCGCGAGCAGCCGCAGCGCCCCCGACATCACGTTCGAGAACACCGGCGCCGCCACCTCGCCACCGTAGTAGGCGCGACCGCCCGGCTCGTCGATCACGACGACGGCGGCCAGCCGCGGCCTGCTCGCCGGGACGACGCCGCCGAACACCGCCATGTACTTGTGGGTCGAGTAGCCGCCGGACTGCGAGGCCTTCCAGGACGTGCCGGTCTTGCCGGACACGCGGTAGCCCATGATCGCCGCCCGCCGCGCCGTGCCCTCCTCGCTGACAACGTGCTCGAGCATCTCGACGATCTCGCCGGCCACGGCTTCATCGAGTACGCGCTCGCCCGGCGGCGGCGCATCCAGCGCCCGCAGGCTCACGGGCCGGCGGATGCCCCCGGCGCCGAGCACCGCGAACGCCTGCGCGAGTTGCAGAGGCGTGACCGACAGGCCGTAGCCGTACGACATCGTCGCCTGGCCGATCTGGCGCCAGTGGTCCGGGCTCGTCAGGATGCCGGCCGACTCGCCGGGAAAACCCGAGCCGGTCACGCGGCCGAATCCGAGCCGGTCCAGCACGTCCCACATCTGGTCCGGCTTCAGCGAAAGCGCGATCTTCGCCACGCCCACGTTGCTCGACTTCGCCAGCACGGTCGTCACGTCGATCGTGCCGAGGTTGCGCTTGTCCTTGACCGTCTTGATGCCGACCTTGAGCATGCCGGGCGAGGTGTCGACCAGCGTGTCGGCGTGGTAGCGGCCGGTTTCCATGCCGGCGGCGACGACGAACGGCTTGATGCTCGAGCCCGGCTCGAAGAAGTCGTTGGTCGCGCGGTTGCGGTAGCGCGAGGCCGCGTACTGCTCGCGATCATTGGGATTGAAGGCCGGCTGGTTGACCATCGCCAGCACCTCGCCGGTGGCGACGTCGAGCACGACCACCGAGCCGCCGCGGGCGCGGTTCGCCTGCACCGCCGCCTTCAGCTCGCGATAGGCGAGGTACTGGATCCGCAGGTCGATGCTGGTGTGCAGGTCCTGGCCCGGGCGCGGCGCCCTGATCAGGTCGATGTCCTCGATCGTTCGCCCGAGCCGGTCGCGGATCACGCTCTTCGCGCCGCTCTGGCCGCCGAGCCACTGGTCGAAGGCGAGCTCGAGTCCCTCCTGCCCGACGTCGTCGACATTGGTGAAGCCGAGCAGGTGGCCGGTGACCTCGCCGGCCGGGTAGTAGCGCCGGTACTCGCGCAGCGTGTCCACGCCGGGGATGCCCAGCGCCTTGACCGCGGCGGCGTCCTGCGGCCGCATGTGCCGCACCAGGTAGACGAACTCGCGGTCGAGGTTGCTGGTGACCCTGCGCGCGAGCCACTGCGGGTCGCGCCCCAGCGCCTTCGCCAGCTCGGGGAACCGGTCCGGCACCTGGGCGAGCTTGCGGGGGTCGGCCCAGACCGTGTCCACCGGCGTGCTGACCGCGAGCGGCTCGCCGTTGCGGTCGAGGATCATGCCGCGGTTCGCCGACAGCTTCGCCTCGCGCAGGATGCGATCGTCGCCCTGCTTCTCGAGGAAGCTCTGGTGGATGACCTGCAGGTACACGGCGCGTCCGAGCAGCGCCGCCGCGCACAGGCCCAGCGCACCGAGCACCAGCCAGTGGCGCCAGCGCAGGTCCGGCGCCTCGGCCTCGCGTTTCTTGTCGCGCATCATCATGGCTGCACGATGCGCAGGTCGCTGGCCTGCGGAATGAGCATGTGCAGCTCGTCGCGCGCCATCCGCTCGACGCGGCCGTGGGTGGCCCAGGTGCTCTGCTCGAGCTGCAGCTGGCCCCATTCGATGTCCAGCTCGTCGCGCTCCGTGACGAGCTCCTGCAGCTCGATGAAGCGGACGCGGGCCTGGTGCTTCGCATGGACGACGCCGAGCGCGGAGGCGAGCACCGCCACCCAGAGCACGGCCACCAGGATCCTCCAGTGGCCGGGGCTCATGCCGCGAGCCTCTCGGCGACGCGCAGCACCGCGCTGCGCGCGCGCGGGTTGCGCGCGACCTCGGCCTCGCCGGCCGTCACCGCCGCGCCGGCCTTGCGCAGTTTCGGCAGGGCGTGCGGTGGCACCTCAGGAAGCCCCGCATATACGGGGTCGCCCTGGGCTTCGCGGCGGATGAACCGCTTCACGATCCGGTCCTCGAGCGAGTGGAAGCTGATCACGCAGAGACGGCCGCCCGGCGCGAGCAGCCGCACGGCCTGCGGCAGCGCGGTCTCGAGCGCCTCGAGCTCGCGGTTCACGTGGATCCGGATCGCCTGGAAGCTGCGCGTCGCGGGATGCTTGCCGGGCTCGCGCGTCGGCACGGCGCCGGCGATGATCGCCGCGAGCTGGGCCGTCCGCTCGATCGGCGCGGCACGGCGCGCCTCGACGATCGCACGGGCGATGCGGCGGGCGTAGCGCTCCTCGCCGAGCGAACTCAGCACGTCGCTGATTTCGCGCTCCCCGGCTCTCGCGAGCCAGTCCGCTGCGTTCTGCCCGGACTCGTTGTCCATCCGCATGTCGAGCGGCCCGTCCTGCATGAAGCTGAAGCCGCGGCCGGCTTCGTCGAGCTGCGGCGAAGAGACCCCGAGGTCCAGAAGGACGCCCTGCAGCCCATCATCAACACCCGCCGCCCGGACCAGCTCCTCGAGCCTGCCGAACGACCCCCGAATGAGCGTGAGACGCGGCTCCGCACCGAAACGCCGGCGCCCGTACTCGATGGCCGCGGGATCGCGGTCGATCGCGATCACGCGCCCGTCGGGCCCGAGTGCGCCGAGGATCGCCGCCGTGTGCCCCCCCCGGCCGAACGTCGCGTCGCAATAACGGCCGTCGTCCCGCACTGCGAGCCCCGCCAGCACTTCGTCGAGAAGTACCGGCTCGTGCAGGTCCACGTCCGCGCCTACAACGACAGCTGCCCGAGCTCGGCGGGCAGCTCGCCCGTCTCCTCGCCCGCCTGCAGCCAGCCGTCTCGACGCTCGTTCCAGTGCTGCTCGTCCCAGAGCTCGAACCGACTGCCCTGGCCTATCAACGTGGCCTGCCGCGAAAGACCGGCGAACT
>DATIRA010000303.1:0-1797 GCA_035470225.1 Steroidobacteraceae bacterium
CCTTCATCGTCATGAAGGCAGCCGAGCGGTTCGCCAATCCCACCACCGCGGTCAACCAGCTCTGGCAGACCGACTTCACCTACCTGAAGGTCATCGGTTGGGGCTGGTACTATCTCAGCACCATCCTCGACGACTTCAGCCGCTACGTGGTGGCCTGGAAGCTCTGCACGACGATGCGGGCCGAGGACGTGACGGACACGCTGGAGCTCGCCCTGGCGGCCTCCGGCTGCGATCAGCCGACGGTGCTTCACCGCCCGCGGCTGCTCTGCGACAACGGCTCGTCCTATATCGCCGGCGATCTCGCCACCTGGCTGAAGGACAAAGACATGGAGCATGTCCGTGGCGCGCCGAACCACCCGCAGACGCAGGGCAAGATCGAGCGATGGCATCAGACCCTGAAGAACCGGATCCTGCTTGAGAACCACTACCTGCCGGGCACGCTCGAGGCCGCCGTCGGCGAGTTCGCGGATCACTGCAACAACCGGCGCGTCCACGAGAGCCTCGGCAACATCACCCCTGCCGACGTCTACTTCGGCCGGGCCGACGCCATCCTCGCGGAGCGGCGCAGAATCAAAGAGGAGACCATCCGACAGCGCCGCTCGCTCAATCGGAGCCGCGCCGCATAACCTCAAACCAGCGAGCCGATCCCTCCAAAGCGATCTGGGTCCTGACCCGCGAAACCGGTCCGATCCAGCTGCGAGTTTTCGGGCATGATCCTGGAATGGAGGAGTGCCCAAGATGCCGAAGAAACGCTTCACCGACGAACAGGTCGCCTTTGCGCTCAGGCAGGCGGAGGCCGGCACGGCGATCGGCGAGATCTGTCGCAAGATGGGCGTGTCGGAAGCCACGTTCTACCGCTGGAGGAAGGCCTACGCCGGAATGGGCGTGGCCGAGATCCGGCGGCTCAAGCAGCTCGAGGACGAGAACTCGAAGCTCAAGCGCCTGGTCGCCGACCTGAGCCTGGACAAGGAGATGCTCCAGGAAGCCCTGAGAAAAAAGTGGTGAGGCCCTCCGCGCGCCGCGCCGTGGCGGGCTGGTTCCAGGCCGCCTTCGGCGTGAGCGAGCGGAGGGCCGTTCAGGCCAGCGGCTTCAACCGCTCGTCGCATCGCTACCGGTCGCGCCGCGATCCGCAGACGCCGCTGCGATCAAGGCTGAAGGAGCTGGCCGCGGCGCGCGTGCGCTACGGCTATCGGCGGCTGCACGTGCTGCTTCGGCGCGAAGGCTGGGAGATAAACCACAAACGCACCTATCGCCTCTACAGCGAGGAGGGCCTGTCGATCCGCACCCGGACGCCCCGGCGGCGGCGCGCCTGCCGGTATCGCTCGGGCCGCACGGAGGCGGGCGGAGCGAACGACGTCTGGGCGATGGACTTCATGTCCGACCGGCTCTTCGACGAGCGGCCGTTCCGGATTCTGACCATTGTGGACTGCTTCACGCGAGAGGCGCTCTCAACGGCTCCGAGAACGAACTATCGCGCATACCAGGTCGTCGATGAGCTGGACCGGCTCTGCCGTCTGCGGGGAAAGCCGCGAAGCATACGTGTCGACAACGGGCCCGAATTCGCCGGCCGCCTGCTGGATCAATGGGCCTATCTCAACAAGGTCGAACTGGACTTCTCGCGCCCCGGAAAGCCGAGCGACAACGCATACATCGAGGCGTTCAACAGCCGCCTGCGCCAGGAGTGTCTCAATGCGTCCTGGTTCCTTTCCATGGGCGACGCACGCGCCCGCATCGAAGCATGGAGGACCGACTACAACCAGAACCACCCCCATTCGGCGCTCGGCGGCTTGACCCCGG
>DATIRA010000304.1:0-4555 GCA_035470225.1 Steroidobacteraceae bacterium
CATGTTCGAGGCGGGCCAGATCGTGGACGTGACCGGCACGACGATCGGCAAGGGCTTCGCGGGCACGATGAAGCGGCACAACTTCGCCGGCGGTCCGGCGTCGCACGGTTCGTCGGTGTTTCACCGGGCGCCGGGCTCGATCGGCCAGCGGCAGACGCCGGGCCGGGTGTTCCCGGGCAAGCGCATGTCCGGCCACATGGGTGCCGTCAGGCGCACCACCGAGAGCCTGAGCGTCGTGCGGGTCGACGCCGAACGCAACCTGTTGCTGATCCGTGGAGCGGTGCCCGGCGCCGCCGGCGGCCAGGTGCTCGTACGGCCGTCGATCAAGGCCGCGCGCAAGGCTGCGCGAAAGACAGTGCAGAACCTGGCGAGGAAGTAACAGATGGCTACCCAGCTAAAGCTCGTCGGCCAGGGTGGCGCGGCCGGCCAGATCGAAGTTTCCGAGGCGGCCTTCGGCACGAAGTTCAATGAAGCGCTGGTGCACCAGGTCGTCACGGCCTACATGGCGGCCGGAAGGGCCGGCACGAAGCGCCAGAAGAGCCGCGCCGAGGTTCGCGGCGGTGGTACCAAGCCCTGGCGCCAGAAGGGCACCGGGCAGGCTCGGGTCGGCAGCATCCGTAGCCCGATCTGGGTGGGCGGTGGCCGTGCCTTCGCCGCGAGGCCGCGCGATTTTTCGCAGAAGGTCAACCGCAAGATGTACCGCGGTGCGATGCGGAGCCTCGTCTCGGAGCTGGGGCGGACGGGCCGCCTGACGGTGGTCGAATCGCTCGAGCTCGAGGCGCCCAAGACCCGCATGCTCGCGGCGATGCTGAAGGAATTCGGGCACTCAGACGTGCTGATCCTCGTCGAGGCGCATGACGAGAAGCTCTACCTGGCCTCGCGGAACCTGATGGGCGTGTCGGTGCTGCCCGTCGCAGCGATCGATCCGGTGAGCCTGCTCGCTCACCAGCACGTGCTCGCCACGGTGGGTGCGGTCCGCATGCTCGAGGAGAAGCTGGCATGAGCGGCAAGGAAAGACTGATGACCGTGCTGCTCGCGCCGCACGTGTCCGAGAAGAGCGCGCGTGTCGCCGAGAGCGGCAACCAGGTCGTGTTCCGCGTTCGCCGCGACGCGACCAAGCCGGAGATCAAGGCCGCGGTCGAGCTGATGTTCGAGGTCAAGGTAGATGCCGTGCAGGTGGTCAACACGGCCGGCAAGCTGAAGAGCTTCGGCGGTCGCCCGGGCAAGCGTCCCGATTTCAAGAAGGCCTACGTGCGACTCGCGCCGGGCCAGACGATCGACTTCGCCGGCGTCGGGCAGTGACGGCGGCAGCTAGCTGACGGAAGACGAAATCATGGCTCTCATCAAGACAAAGCCGACGTCCCCGGGACGACGTTTCGTCGTCAAGGCCGACCGGTCGCACCTCCACAAGGGCGGGCCCGTCGCGGCGCTGACCACGAGCGGGAAGCGCACCGGTGCGCGCAACAACCAGGGTCGCATCACGACCCGTCACAAGGGCGGCGGCCACAAGCACAACTACCGGATCGTGGATTTCCGTCGCAACAAGGACGGCGTCCCGGGCAAGGTAGAGCGCCTCGAGTACGACCCGAACCGCAGTGCCTACCTGGCGCTGGTCCTGTACGCCGACGGCGAGCGCCGCTATATCCTCGCCCCGAAGGGCCTGGGCCCGGGCGACGCGGTCGCCTCAGGAACCGAGGCGCCGATCCGCCCCGGCAGTGCGCTGCCGATCCGCAGCATCCCGATCGGCTCGCAGATCCACAACATCGAGCTGAAGCCTGGTCGTGGCGGCCAGCTGGCCCGCAGCGCGGGCAGCTCAGCGCAGCTCGTCGCCCGCGAGGGCCTGTACGCGACGCTGCGGCTGCGCTCTTCGGAGATGCGCAAGGTGCACGTCGATTGCCGCGCGACGATCGGCGAGGTCGGCAACGGCGAGCACAGTCTGATCGCCTACGGCAAGGCCGGTGCGAAGCGCTGGCGCGGTATCCGGCCCACGGTTCGTGGCGTCGTGATGAACCCGGTCGACCATCCGCATGGTGGTGGTGAGGGCAAGTCCGGGCAGGGCAACCCCCATCCGGTCTCGCCCTGGGGCTGGAAGACCAAGGGCAAGAAGACCCGCAGGAACAAGCGCACCGGCGGCATGATCGTCCGTCGCCGCAACTGATACCGGATAGGAGCGAGCAGTGCCCCGTTCAGTCAAGAAAGGCCCGTTCATCGACCTGCACCTGGCTAAGAAGGTGGAGGCCGCGATGCAGAAGAACGATCGTCGTCCCATCAAGACGTGGTCGCGCCGCTCGATGGTCCTGCCCGACATGGTCGGCTTGACGATCGCGGTGCACAACGGCCGCCAGCACGTGCCGGTGCTGATCTCCGAGAACATGGTCGGCCACAAGCTCGGCGAATTCGCGCCGACGCGGACGTTCAAGGGCCACTCCGGCGACAAGAAGGCATCGAAGGATTAAGCCATGCAGGTTGCAGCCAAGCTGAAGTACGCGCGCATCTCGCCGCAGAAGTGCCGGCTCGTAGCCGACATGGTCCGCGGGCAGCCCGTCGGACGGGCGCTGGCCACGCTGCGCTACACGCCCAAGAAGGGCGCGCGCATCGTTCTGAAGGTTCTCGAGTCGGCGATCGCCAACGCGGAGAACAACCGCAACGCGGACATTGATCTGCTGCGCGTGGATCGCATCGAAGTTGACGAGGCTCCGCGATTCAAGCGCTTCCATGCCCGCGCGAAGGGTCGTGGCAACCGCATCGTGAAGCGCAACAGCCACATCACCGTCCTCGTCGGCGACGGTCGCCAGGACTGAGGAGAGAGGGCTCATGGGTCAGAAGGTCAATCCCGTAGGCATCCGGCTCGGCATCACGCGCGACTGGACCTCGAAGTGGTTCGCCAACACGCGCAACTTCCCCGACTATGTCCACCAGGACTTCGTCGTCCGGGAGTTCCTGAAGCGCAAGCTCGCCGAGGCTTCCGTAAGCCGGATCAACATCGAGCGGGCGGCGCGCAAGGCGAACATCACGATTCACACGGCACGGCCTGGCGTCGTGATCGGCAAGAAGGGCGAGGACATCGAGCGGCTGCGTGGCGAGGTTGCGAAGATGCTGGGCATGCCGGTGACCGACGTGCGCCTGAACATCGCCGAGATCCGCAAGCCCGAAGTGGACGCGCAGCTGGTCGCGGAGGGCATCGCCCAGCAGATCGAGCGTCGGGTGATGTTCCGCCGGGCCATGAAGCGCGCGGTGATGAACACGATGCGCAGCGGCGCGCTGGGCGTCAAGGTGCGGGTCTCCGGGCGGCTGAACGGCGCCGAGATCGCGCGCACGGAGTGGTATCGCGAGGGCCGCATCCCGCTGCACACGTTCCGTGCCGACATCGACTATGGCCTGACCGAGGCCCGGACGACCTACGGCGTGATCGGCGTGAAGGTATGGATTTTCAAGGGCGAGGTGTTCGAGCAGTCCGAGGCGCAGGCGGAGCCGGCCGAGGCCGCGTCGGCCGCCGCGGAGCAGACGGCCTGAGCCGTTGCGGCTGAGCACCAGTCGGAGATACCGCCATGATGCAACCCAAGCGAACCAAGTATCGCAAGCAGCACAAGGGCCGGAACGCCGGGCTCGCCCAGCGTGGCAGCACGGTCGCCTTCGGTGACTACGGGCTGAAAGCCACCGGCCGCGCGCGGATGACCGCACGCGAGATCGAGGCCGCCCGACGCGCGATGACCCGTCACGTCAAGCGTGGCGGACAGGTCTGGATCCGCGTGTTCCCGGACGTGCCGGTCAGCAAGAAGCCGCTCGAGGTCCGCATGGGATCGGGCAAGGGCAACGTCGAGTACTACGTCGCGCGTATACAGCCCGGCAAGGTGCTCTTCGAGATGGAGGGCGTCAGCGAGGAAGTGGCACGCGAGGCGTTTCGTCTTGCGGCCTCCAAGCTGTCGGTAGACACGATGTTCGTGAAACGGCAGGTCCGCTGATGAAGGCTAAGGATCTCAGGCAGAAGGGCGCCGGCGAGCTGCAGGAGGAACTCCTCAAGCTGCGCCGGGAGCAGTTCAACCTGCGCATGGCGCAGGCTTCGGGCCAGTCGGCCAAGCCCGATCAGTTCGGGAAGGTGCGCCGCAACCTGGCGCGGGTCAAGACGGTGCTGGCCGAGCAGGCGCGCGCTGCGGCCAACAAGGGGTAACGAGCGATGAGCGAGCAGGCTGTCGTCGAGGCTGGCACCACGGGTGCCAGGCGCACCGTGACCGGGCGCGTCGTGAGCAACAAGATGCAGAAGACGGTCACCGTCGCGGTGGAGCGGCTGGAGCGTCATCCCACCTACGGGAAGTTCGTCCGCCGTACGACCAAGTTGCTGGCGCACGACGAGAACGGCGAGTGCCTCGAGGGCGATCTCGTCGAGATCGAGGAGTGCCGGCGGCTCTCGAGCCGCAAGGCGTGGCGCCTCGTGCGCGTCGTGAAGCGCGCGGTCCAGGCTTGAGCGGGAGTATCCGGCCATGATCCAGATGCGGACGATGCTATCCGCCGCCGACAACAGCGGCGCGAAGAAACTGATGTGCATCAAGGTCCTCGG
>DATIRA010000305.1:0-5777 GCA_035470225.1 Steroidobacteraceae bacterium
ACTTCGACCCGCGACTCTCATCGACGGGGAGCGTGTCGTGCTTCTCCTGCCACAACGTCATGGAGGGGGGTGACGACCACATGACCACCTCGGCGGGCGTGCACGGACAGAAGGGTGGGCGCAACGCGCCGACCGTATGGAACGCGGCCTTCAACTCGGCGCAGTTCTGGGACGGCCGCGCGCCGTCACTCGAGGAGCAGGCCAAGGGACCGCCTGTGAACCCGATCGAGATGGGCATGCCGAATCTCGATGCCGTGATCAACCGTGTCCGGGAGATCCCCGGCTACAAGCCGTACTTCGAGGAGGCGTTCGGTGCGGGCGACGTGGTCACCATGGACAACGCTGCGAAAGCGATCGCGGCCTACGAACGGACCCTCATCACGCCGGGTAGCGCCTACGACCGTTACGTGCTGGGCGACAAGGCTGCAATGACTGACCGACAGGTGCAGGGGATGGAAACCTTCGCGTCGGTCGGCTGCGCCAGCTGCCACCAGGGGCCGGCGTTCAACGGCCCTTCGCTCCCGGTGGGCACCGCCTTTCTCATGAAGTTTCCGACATACACCGACAATGACTACGTGGCGCGGTACAAACTCACCGAGGATCCGGGCCGCGCGAGTGCGACCAGGGACGCCGCGGACGAGAGCATGTGGCGCGTACCGACGCTGCGCAACCTCATGGTCACGGCGCCATACATGCACACGGGCACCGTGAAGTCCCTGCCGGAAGCCGTCCGCGTGATGGCGTCGACGCAACTCGACAAGGCGTTGAGCGATATCGAGGTCGGGAACATCGTGGCTTTCCTGGAAACGCTCACGGGTCCGTTCCCGCAGCAGACGATGCCGCGCTTGCCGCCGACCCCGGGTGACCTGCTCGACTGACCGTGTCGCGGGTTCCGGCTCGCCAGGCGTTTCCCGGCACCCTCCCGCCGGGTTCCGCCTGGCTCATCGCCGCTCTTTTTGCCACGAAAATGGAGGTTCCGCCGCGGTCGGGCCTAGAATGGCTTGAACTGTCGGCATGGCCGGCGGGAGGCCACGACCAATCTGCCAATACCTGGGGGGTTCTCACTATGTCTCTGCATTCCGCCGCGCCTGAGGGGCGCCTGCTGCTTCTGGCGGCCATTGCGCTTGCCGTTGCCGCATGCGGCAAGAAAGAGGAGCCGGCCCCGGCGGCCTCGGCTCCCGATGCCGCTGCCCAGTCCGCTGCGTCGACGGCCCTGGAGGGGCAGGTCGATATCGTCGCCTGGCCCGGATACATCGAGCGCGGCGAGACCGACCCGGGTTACGACTGGGTGACCGCCTTCGAGCAGGAGACCGGCTGCAAGGTGAACGTGAAGACAGCGGGCACCTCGGACGAGATGGTGTCGCTGATGACGCAGGGCGGCTATGACCTCGTCACGGCTTCGGGCGATGCCTCGCTGCGTCTCATCCGCGGCGGGACCGTGCAGCCCGTCGATCTCGAGCGCATTCCGAGCTACGCGAACGTCGACGAGCGCCTGCGTGAGGCCGCCTGGCACTACGTGGACGGCAAGCATTACGGCACGCCCTATCAGTGGGGGCCGAACGTGCTGATGTACAACACCGCCGTGTTCAAGGAACCGCCGGACTCGTGGTCGGTGGTATTCGAGGAGCAGACGCTGCCGGATGGCAAGAGCAACAAGGGGCGGGTGCAGGCCTATGACGGTCCCATCTACATCGCCGATGCAGCTGTCTACCTGATGGCGACGACGCCGGAGCTCGGTATCACGGATCCCTACGAGCTGACGGAGGAGCAGTACGCCGCCGCACTCGATCTGCTGCGCAAGCAGCACCCGCTGGTGCACCGCTATTGGCACGACGCCAACGTGCAGGTCCAGGACTTCACGACGGAGGGCATCGTCGCGTCCGGCTCCTGGCCGTTCCAGGCGAATACGCTGATGGCCAACGGCCAGCCGGTGGCCAGCGTCGTCCCCGCCGAGGGCGCGACCGGATGGGCGGACACGACCATGCTGGCGACCGACGCCAAGCACCCGAACTGCGCCTATCGCTGGATGGAATGGTCGCTCGACGCAAAGGTGCAGGGCGACGTTGCGGCGTGGTTTGGTTCCGTGCCGGCCGTGCCGGCCGCCTGCACCGGCAACGCACTGCTCGGTGATACGGGCTGTGCGACCAACGGCTTCGACAACTTCGACCAGATCCACTTCTGGCGTACGCCGGAAGCCGCCTGCCCGCAGGGCAACTGCGTGCCCTACAGCCGCTGGGCGACGGACTACGTCGCTGTGATGGGCGGACGGTAGGGTCCCCGCGGGCTGGAATTGAAGCGGCGCCGCTCGTGGGCGCCGCTGTCCGCGGATGACTCACGCCATTGAATTGCAGCAGGCGCGCCGGGTCTTCGGTAGCGTCGTGGCGCTGGACGACGTGTCGCTAGCCGTCGCGCCGCGCGAGTTCTTCGCACTCCTGGGTCCCTCCGGCTCGGGCAAGACGACCTGCCTGCGTCTGATCGCCGGGTTTGATCGTCCGGACGACGGTCGCGTCCTGCTGGACGGCCGCGACGTGACCGACGCGCCGCCGTTCCAGCGGAACGTGAACACGGTGTTCCAGGACTACGCGCTCTTTCCGCACATGACGGTCGCCGAGAACGTCGCGTACGGCCCGAGGGTGCGGGGCGTTGCAGCTGCGGAACGCCGCAAGCGCGCGCTCGACATGCTCGACCTGGTTCGTCTCGGCGATTTCGGCGACCGCAGACCCAATCAGCTTTCGGGCGGCCAGAAGCAGAGAGTCGCGCTGGCGCGGGCGCTGGTCAACCAGCCGAAGGTGCTGCTGCTCGACGAGCCGCTCGGCGCGCTGGACCTGAAGCTGCGCGAAGAGATGCAGGCGGAGCTCAAGGCCTTGCAGCAGCGGCTCGGCATCACCTTCGTGTATGTCACACACGACCAGGGCGAGGCGCTGAGCATGGCCGACCGCGTGGCAGTGTTCAACGAGGGACGCATCGAGCAGCTCGATGCACCGCGCGAGCTCTACGCCCGGCCTCGAACCGCGTTCGTGGCGAGTTTTGTCGGCAGCGCCAACGTCGTTGACGGACCACTCGCTTCACGTCTCACGGGCCGTCCCGCGGCGTTCGCGATCCGGCCCGAGCTGGTCCAGATCTACCCTGCTGATAGCCCCGTCGACGGCGGGCTCGTGAGTTGCGAGGGTGTGCTCGAGGATATTCTCTATCATGGAGCGAGCAGCCGCTGTCACGTGCGGTTGATGCCGCAAGCGGTCCTCGCGGTGGTACGTACCGAGTCCGCGGAGTTGACGCCGCTGCCGCAGCCGGGCGCCCGCGTGAGACTCGCGTGGCGTCCGGAGGACGCCGTGCCGCTGCGCAAGGACTGAGATGGCAGCGTCCCTGGCAGGCTCTCTGCGCGGCCGTAGCGCCTTCTATGCGGCGCTGCTGTTGCTGCCACCGCTGTTGTGGCTGGGCACCGTGTACCTGGGATCGCTGTTCGCGCTGCTGTTCCAGAGCTTTTACTCGATCGACGAGTTCACTGCCCGCATCGTGCCGAAGCTGACCCTCGACACGTACCGGCGGCTGGTCAGCCATCCGGCGAACCTGGACATCATCCGGCGCACGCTGTTCATGGCGATTGCGGTCACGCTCGCCTCGGCGGTGGTGGCGTTCCCGATTGCGAACTACATGGCCCGATACGCCGGTCCGAAGATGAAGGCATTCTTCTACGTCGGCGTGATGCTGCCGATGTGGACCAGTTACCTCGTGAAGGTTTACGCGTGGCGGCTCATACTCGCCAAGCAGGGCATCCTGTCATGGTTCTTCGGCGCAGCAGGGGCGGAGCGACTGCTGGACGCCCTGCTCAGGATCCCCTCGATCGGCGGCCCATCGCTCGCTTCGTCATACCTCGGCATGTTCGTCGTATTCGTCTACATGTGGCTGCCGTTCATGATCCTGCCGCTGGCCGCGGCCCTGGAGCGCGTCCCGGGTTCGCTGCTGCAGGCATCGGCCGACCTGGGAGCCCGACCGGGCCAGACTTTCCGCACCATCGTGCTGCCGCTGGCGCTGCCCGGTCTCGCTGCCGGCTCGGTCTTCACGTTTTCGCTCACGCTGGGCGACTACATCATCCCGAGCGTGGTCGGGGCGCCCGGATTCTTCATCGGCATGATGGTTTACCAGCAGCAGGGCACGGCCGGAAACCTGCCGCTCGCGGCTGCGTTCTCGGTCGTCCCGATCGTGCTGATCGCCCTTTACCTTTCGCTCGCCAAGCGGCTGGGAGCCTTCGATGCGCTCTAGGCGGGACTGGAGCCGCCCTTCGGTCTGGCAGAAATTCGCCGCGGCTGCCGGGCTCGCGTTTCTGCACCTGCCCGTGCTCGTGATCGTGCTCTACGCCTTCACGACAGAGGACCGTACCTACCAGTTCCCGCCGCCCGGCCTGACACTGCACTGGTTCGAGGTGGCCTTCGCGCGCAGCGACATCTGGGAGGCGATGCGTCTGTCGTTGTTGGTCGCCGCGGTTGCGACCCTGCTTGCCATCGTCCTCGGCACGCTGGCGGCGTTCGGCATGGCCCGGCGACCGTTTCCCGGCAAGGAGTCCATCACGCTGCTGTTCGTCCTGCCGATCGCGTTGCCCGGCATCATCACGGGCCTGGCCTTGCTCGCGGGCATCCGCAGCGTCGGTATCGATCCCGGATTCTGGACCATCGTCGCGGGTCACGTGACCTTCTGTCTCGTGATCGTCTACAACAACGTCCTTGCGCGGCTGCGCCGGATTCCACCGAGCTGGGTCGAAGCGTCCATGGACCTTGGCGCCGGCCGCTGGCAGACCTTCCGGCTCGTGCTGCTGCCGCAGATCGCGACCGCACTGCTCGCGGGGGGAATGCTGGCCTTCGCGCTGTCCTTCGACGAGATCATCGTCACGCTGTTCACGGCCGGTCACGAGAAGACGCTGCCGATCTGGTTCTACAACGAGCTGTTCCGACCGCGGGAGCGACCCATCACCAACGTGGTCGCCGTCGTGGTGATCCTGGTGACGCTGCCGCTGATACTGGCGGCGTACTATCTGACCCGACCGGATGAACACGGCCCTGGTGCCTGATTCCGCAAACCACTCCAAGCGAGGCTGACATGCAAACGAAACTGCTGATCGACGGGAAACTGGTCGCAGGCGAGGGCAGGGTGGAAGAGGTCCTGAATCCGGCGACGGGCAAGGTGATCGCCAGGGTCCCGGAGGCCTCGCGGGCCCAGGTGAACGCAGCGGTCCTTGCGGCCGAAGCGGCTTTCAGCGGCTGGTCTCAGACGCCGCCCAAGGACCGCGCCACCTTGCTGCTCAGGCTGGCCGACCGCATCGAGGCGGAAGGCGAGGCCTACGCGAAAGTCGAATCGTTGAACTGCGGCAAGCCGTATCCGGCAGCACTGAATGACGAGATCCCGGCCATCGCGGACGTGTTCCGATTCTTTGCAGGAGCCTGCCGCACGATGCAGGGCGCCGTCGCAGGCGAGTACCTCGCGGGATTCACCAGCATGATCCGCCGCGACCCGGTCGGGGTCGTGGCGTCGATCGCACCCTGGAACTACCCCCTGATGATGGCGGCCTGGAAGCTTGGGCCTGCGCTCGCCGCGGGCAATACCTGCGTCCTGAAGCCCTCGGAACAGACGCCGCTCACGGCGCTCAAGCTGGCCGAACTGCTGGCGGAGGTCTTCCCGGCTGGCGTGGTCAACGTGGTCTGCGGGCGCGGGGCTTCCGTCGGCGCGCCGCTGACGCGGCATCCGCGCGTGCGCATGATCTCGCTCACCGGCGACGTGGCAACCGG
>DATIRA010000306.1:0-3459 GCA_035470225.1 Steroidobacteraceae bacterium
GACCGCCCCGACGGCAACGGTGGCAACGGTCAGGAAATGACGCCTGCCCGCATCGACTTCTTCGGTCATCCAGCACTCCCTTCGACGTGCGGCCCGTGCTGCGCCCGGTGGCGGCCGCGCCGGTCGGTCCAGGACAATGAATTTCGCCTCGGAGCAGCCTCGAGGGCCCTGCCGGGCAGCAGCAAAGTATACACTGCAGCGCAGTAAAAACCTGACTGCGGTCTACCCCGCGTCCCCGGGGAGCGGGCCCCGGGAGACGAACCGGGACTCAACGCCGGGCCGCGATCCGCCTGATCTGCGCCCCCAGGCCCTGGAGCTTCTCCTCGATGCATTCGTAGCCGCGGTCGATGTGATAGATCCGCTCGACCTCGGTCGTGCCCTCGGCCACCAGGCCCGCCAGCACCAGGCTCGCCGAGGCCCGCAGGTCCGTCGCCATGACCGGCGCGGCGGTCAACTTCGGCACGCCCTTGATGATGGCGGTGTTGCCCTCCAGGCGGATTTCGGCGCCCATGCGCCGCATTTCCAGCATGTGCATGAAGCGGTTCTCGAAGATCGTCTCGATGATCGTGCCTACGCCCTCGGCCACGGTATTCAGCGCGGCGAACTGGGCCTGCATGTCGGTCGGAAAGCCCGGGTAGGCCGCGGTGCGGATGTCCACGGCGCGCGGCCGACGGCCGTGCATGTCGAGCTCCACGAAGTTCTCGCCGCGGGTTACCGTCCCGCCAGCCTCCTCGAGCTTCGCCAGCACCGCGTCGAGCTGATCCGCGCGGGCCCCACGGGCGCGGACCCGCCCGCCGGTGATCGCGGCCGCGACCAGATAAGTCCCGGCCTCGACCCGGTCCGGCAGCACGTCGTAGCTCGCGCCGGCCAGCGACTCGACACCCTCGACGACGATCGTGTCGGTGCCGTGCCCGGTGATCCGGGCCCCCATCGCGTTCAGGAACTGCGCGAGGTCCACGATCTCGGGCTCCCGGGCCGCGTTCTCGAGGATGGTCTGCCCCTCGGCAAGGGCTGCGGCCATCATCAGGTTCTCGGTCCCGGTGACGGTGACCGTCTCGAGCACGATCCGCGCGCCCTTGAGCCGCCCGGCGCGGGCCTTGATGTAGCCGTTCTCGATGTGAACGTCGGCCCCCATCGCCTGCAGGCCGGCGACGTGGATGTTCACCGGTCGGGCGCCGATCGCGCAGCCGCCGGGCAGCGAGACGTCCGCGGTGCCGTACCGCGCCACCAGCGGCCCGAGCACGAGGATGGCGGCCCGCATCGTCTTGACGAGCTCATACGGGGCGAAGGTCTCGCGGGTCGTCGTCGGATCGACCTCGATGCGCATGCGCTCGTCCACCGTGACGCCGGCGCCCATGCGCCCGAGCAGCTCGATCATCGTCGTGACGTCTTGCAGGTGCGGAACGTTGCCGACGGTCACGGGCCCGTCGGCCAGCAGCGCGCCGGCCAGGATCGGCAGCGTCGCGTTCTTCGCGCCGGAGATGCGCACCTCCCCGTCCAGGGGCACGCCGCCTCGGATCTGGAGCTTGTCCAACTGCCGTCCCGCCTCAGGACCCGGTCGGCCCGCCCTGGGCCTCGCGCCACTCGGCGGGCGTGTAGGCCGCCATGGACAGCGCGTGGATCTCGCGTCCCATCCGCGCGCCGAGCGCGGCGTAGACCAGCTGGTGACGCTGCAGCGACCGCTTGCCCTCGAACTGCGAAGAGACGACCACTGCCTCGAAGTGGGTGTCGTCGTCGGTGATGACCCGCACCTGCGCATCCGGCAGCGCGTCCTTGATCAGCTGGGTAACCTCGTCGGCTTTCATCTCGAGACTTGCTCCTGGTCGGGGGCTGGCAAGTGTAACCCGGCCGGAACCGCCTCAGCCGGCGACCCGTGGGGGCGGGGCCGGCGCTATCATGCAGGCTCGAAGGCAGGGGACAGGACCCATGGCGGCAGCGCCCGACAGTGACGAAGCCTTGATCGACCGCGGCCGGCGGGTGCTGGAAGCCGAAGCCGCGGCCGTGACAGCGCTGGTGACACGCCTCGGCGCGGACTTCGCCCGTGCCTGCAGGCTGATGCTGGCCTGCGAGGGCCGGATCGTCGTGACCGGGATGGGCAAGTCGGGGCACATCGGCAACAAGATCGCCGCGACGCTCGCGAGCACCGGCAGCCCCGCCTTCTTCGTCCACCCCGCCGAGGCCGTGCACGGCGACATCGGCATGATCACCGCGAAGGACCTGGTCTTCGCGCTGTCGAACTCGGGCGAGACCGGCGAGTTGCTGACGATCCTGCCGGTGATCAAGCGGCTGGACGTCCCGCTGATCGCACTGACCGGGAAGACCTCCTCGACGCTGGCCCGCTACGCCGAGGTCATGCTCGACGTCAGCGTCGAGGCCGAGGCCTGCCCGCTGAACCTCGCACCGACCACCAGCACGACCGCGATGCTCGCGATGGGCGACGCGCTGGCCGTGGCGGTGCTCGAGGCCCGGGGCTTCACCGAGGAGGACTTCGCGCGCTCGCACCCGGGTGGCGCGCTCGGGCGACGGCTGCTGCTGCACGTCGAGGACGTGATGCGGCGCGGCGAGGACCTGCCGGCGGTCGGTCCCGAGACGCTGCTGCGCGAGGGCCTGCTGGAGATGAGCCGCAAGGGGCTCGGCATGACCACGATCGTCGATCCGGGCGGCCGGGTACTCGGCGTTTTCACCGACGGCGACCTGCGCCGGGCGCTGGACGGGCAGCTCGACGTGCATGCCACACGGATGAACGAGGTGATGACCCGCGGCGGCAAGGTCGCGAGGCCGCGCATGCTGGCGGCGGAGGCGGTGCACCTTATGGAGACCTTCAGGATCACCGCGTTGCCGGTCGTCGACGACGAGGGACGGCTGGTCGGCGCGCTGAACGTGCACGACCTGCTACGCGCAGGAGTCATGTAGCGATGGATGCACTCCTCGAGAAGGCCCGCCGGATCCGGCTGCTCGTGCTCGACGTCGACGGCGTGCTGACCGACGGACGGCTGTATTTCGGCTCGGGCGGCGAGCAGCTGAAAGTCTTCGACGTCCGCGACGGCTACGGACTCGTGGCGCTGCAGCGTGCCGGCGTCGCGGTGGCGATCATCTCCGGACGCGACTCGGAGGCGGTGCGGCGGCGCGCCGCCGAGCTCGGCGTCACCCGGGTCAGCCAGGGCGTGCAGGACAAGGCGGCGCAACTCGATTCACTGCTCGAGGAACTCGGTGTCGAGCCGCGGGACGTGGCCTGCATCGGTGACGACATTCCCGACCTGCCGATACTGCGCCGGGCCGGCCTCGCGATCGCGGTCGCGGATGCGCATCCGACGGTGCAGGCCGAGACCCACTGGACGACGAGCCAGCCGGGCGGGCGTGGCGCGGTGCGGGAAGCATGCGATCTGCTGCTGAGCGCAAGAGCCGGCGGAGGCGCCGGTAGATCGGCACTGCCGCGGCCCTGGCGGGCGCGGTGATGCT
>DATIRA010000307.1:0-7334 GCA_035470225.1 Steroidobacteraceae bacterium
GGCCCAGCTGCGACTGCTCGAGATACCCACCGCGGTGGACCGGTCCATGGGGGATATCCACTCCCAGGGTAATCCTCACGTGCAGCTCGACCCGCACAACGTGGCCACCGTGGCCAGGGCGCTGAGCGCGCGGCTCGCGGCACTGGATCCCACGAACAAGGCCTGGTACGAAAGCCGTGGCGCGGACTTCCAGTCGCGCTGGGCGCAGGCGATCACCCGCTGGGAGAGTGCCGCCATGCCGTTGCGCGGCGTGCCAGTCGTGGTGATGCATAAGGACCAGACCTACCTCTGCCACTGGCTCGGCATGACGCAGGTCGCGAGTGTCGAACCGAAGCCGGGCGTGCCGCCGAGCGCAGGGTACCTGGCCGAGCTGGTCGCCACGCTGTCCACCACGCCGGCCAGGATGATCCTCATCAACGCCTACAACGATCCCAAGTCCGCGAAGTGGCTATCGGACCGGGTCGGCTCGCCGGTCGTGACGCTGCCTTTTTCGGTCGGCGGCAACAAGCAGGCCGGCGACCTGTTCGCACTGTTCGACGACACGGTCGACCGGCTGCTGGCTGCGCTCAAATGACGGATCTCGCCGGCAACCTGAGCATCATCTGGCCCGCGCTCGTGGCCGGCCTGCTCGTCGTGCTTTCGCACGTGCCGCTCGGCCAGCAGGTGCTGAAACGCGGCATCGTATTCATCGACCTTGCCATCGCCCAGGTTGCGGCGCTCGGCGTGATCATCGCCGACACGGCGGGGCTCGAGCTCGCGGGCTGGGGCACGCAGTTCGCGGCCGTCGCGGCGGCGCTGCTCGGCGCAGGACTTCTCACCTGGACCGAGCACAAGCGCCCCGAGGTGCAGGAGGCGCTCATCGGCATCCTGTTCATCCTGGCCTCGACCGCGCAGATCCTGCTGCTCGCGAACAATCCGCACGGCGGCGAGCAGCTGAAGGACCTGCTGGCGGGACAGATACTCTGGGTGTCCGACGAGCAACTGCTCCACACGGCCATCCTGACCGGGCTGTTCCTGCTCGTGTGGTTCCGCTGGCGCCATCTGTGCAGCGGCATCGGCTTCTACATCGTGTTCGCGGTGATGGTCACGCTGTCAGTGCAGCTGGTCGGCGTTTACCTGGTGTTCACGACGCTGATCGTGCCGGCGGTCGCGACCTATCGGCATGCAGCGCGACATCAGCTCGGGCTGGGCTACGCGCTCGCGTTCGCAAGCTACCTCATCGGGCTGGTTGCCTCGCTTGTGACGGATCTCCCGGCCAGCGCGCTGATCGTATGGTGCATGGCGACCTTGGCGGTGATGCTGCACCTGACGGGCCGCGTAAAGATCGAACCCAGATGACCCGGCGACAGGCCGCCACGAGCCGTTCCCGTGCCGCCGTGCCGGGTCGAGCCGACGTCTGGAGCGAAGGCGGAGTCCCGGGAGCCGTCACCTCGCATCCAGCCGATCACGCAGTCGTATCCTTGTATTCCGTACAACTCGACGAGACAGACTCATGCGCTCGCTGTCGAACTTCCTGAAGACCACGATCGTCGGCGGGATCGTTTTCCTGCTGCCGGTGGCGATCATCCTCATCGCCGTGCAGCAGCTGCTCCGTGTCGCAAAGCGGATCAGCGAGCCGATCGCGGCGCATTTCCCGGACGCATCGCTGCTGGGCGTCGGCGTTCGAGGCATCATCGCGGCCGCCGTGCTGGTCGCGGTAGCGTTCATCGCGGGACTGATCGCCCGCACCTCGGCCGGCCGCCGCATCAAGGACTGGGTGGAAAGCTCTCTGCTCGGAGGCCTGCCGCAATACCAGATGGTCAAGAGCATGGCCGCGGGCTTCGCGCAGATCGAGAGCGCCGAGGACTTGAAGCCCGCGCTGATCAACGTCGAGGAAGGCTGGCAGATCGGCTACCTGCTCGAGGAACTCGACAACGGCTGGGTCTGCGTCTTCCTGCCGGACTCGCCGACGCCGATGTCGGGTGCGACGCTGCTGCTGCCCGGCACCCGGGTCCGCCCGCTGGACATGCCGATGACCGATGCGATGCAGCTGGTAAAACGGATGGGGCTCGGATCGGCCGAAGCGCTGAAAGGAGTCGACCTGCGGCTTCCGGCAGACCTGACAGGATGATCACCTACCGAGCTGACGTGATCGTGATCGGCGCCGGAATCGCCGGCGTCGCGGCAGCGATCGAGTTGCTCGAGCGGGGCCGCAAGGTGCTGTTGCTGGACCGTGACGCCGAGCAGAACATGGGCGGGCTCGCAAAGGAGAGCTTCGGCGGCATCTGGTTCGCCGGCACGCCGCTGCAACGACGGTACGGCATCCGCGACGGCGCGGAGCTGGGACTGCAGGACTGGCTGAGCTTCGCGGAGTTCGGCCCGGAAGACCGCTGGCCTCGCGCCTGGGCCGAGGCCTATGTGCAACGCTCGAACGAGGAGATCTTCGACTGGCTCCGCGGTCTCGGCGTCGAATTCATGCCGATGCCGCTGTGGGTGGAACGAGGGCTGCATACGCCCGGCAACTCCGTGCCACGATGGCACATCGTCTGGGGCACGGGACACGAGCTGTCGGTGGTGCTGAACCGGCATCTTCTCGGTCACCGGCGTCGCGATTCGCTCGCGCTGCACTTCGATCACCGTGTCGAGGAACTGCTCGCGAGCGACGGCAGGATCATCGGCTGCCGTGGCAACTTCGAGGGCAGGCCGGGTGAATTCGAGGCGGTAGGCGATGCGGTGATCGTCGCCTCCGGCGGCATCAATGGAAACCTCGAGCGCGTGCGCCGGCACTGGCACGCGGACTGGAGCCAGCCTCCAGAAGTGCTGCTGAACGGCTCGCACCGTTACGCGGACGGCCTGATGCACGATGCCGCGGCCGCCCGCGGCGCCTGCGTCACGCACCTGGACTGGCAGTGGAACTACGCCGCCGGCGTTCGGCACTGGCGACCGAGGAAACCCGATCACGGCCTGTCACTGGTGCCGCCGAAGTCGGCGCTGTGGCTCGACTGGCGCGGCGAACGCATCGGGCCGATGCCGCTGGTGACCGGTTTCGACACGCACGACCTGGTCGCGCAGATCTGCCGGCAGCAGCGCGCGTATTCGTGGCAACTGCTCAACCGCCGCATCGCGCTGAAGGAATTGGCCATCTCGGGCGCGGAATTCAATCCTTCGTTCCGCGACAAGAGTCGCCTGAACGTGGCGCGCGACCTGCTGCGTGGCAACGAGTGGCTGTACTCGGAGATGACCGGTCACTGCCCCGACGTGGTCGTCGCCGGATCCCTGCCGGAACTGGTCGAGAAAATGAACGCACTGGTCGGCGACGGGTCGGTCGACCTCGGGGCCGTCAGCGATGCCGCGACCCGCTACGACGCGCGCATCGACCGTGGGCCGCGATTCCACAACGACGAGCAGTTGCGGCGCATCGGGTTCGCACGTCGCTGGGTCGGCGACCGCCTGCGAACCTGCAGATTCCAGAAGATCCTCGAACCGGCTGCGAGGCCGCTGATCGCGATCCGGGAGTTCATCGTCAGCCGCAAGAGCATGGGCGGGCTGCAGACGGATCTCGACTGCCGCGTGCTCGACCTGCGCGGCGATCCGATCCCGGGACTCTACGCCGCGGGCGAGTCGGCCGGATTCGGCGGCGGCGGCATGAACGGCAAGCGCGGCCTCGAGGGCACCTTCCTCGGCGGCTGCCTGCTCGGCGGACGCATCGCAGGCCGCGTGGCCTGAGCGCGGCGGTGCCGGCCCGCCGGCACCGCGCGAACGACATCGTGCTCAGGCGGCGCGGCGCTCCGCGATCCTGTCGGGCAGGTTCTTGATCTTGAAGCCGAAGAACACCTTCAGCAGCCCGGTGACGATCGCCCAGGCCGCGACGATGTACACGATCGAGATTGCGCCGGCGCCCGGGTTCAGCACGATCAGCACGCCGAACAGCACCGACAACCCGCCCGTCAGATACAGCAGCCATTCCTTATCGGTGACCTTGCGCACCTTTATGCCGAGCATCACGAGCAGCACGCCCAGCAGGACCGCCTGGAAGGCGACGATCAGCACGAAGGCCATCATCGCTACAGGTGGGTTCAGCAGTGCGTACAGCCCCACGCCGATGCCCAGCCCTCCGATCAGCAGCATCAACCACCAGCCGTCCTTCTCGCGGTTGGTGATGGCGCCCCAGGCATTGAATGCGCCGTCCACCAGCACCCAGGCAGCGAAGAAGATCGACAGCACGACCCAGCCCGCCAGCGGCTTGATGAACGCCAGAATCCCGAAGATCACGGCCGCGATGCCGCCGATCAGGAACACCCACCAGGTTCGCTTGCACAATGCCCTGGCGTCGGCCCCCGCCTTCTCCAGAAGTCCCTCAGCACTCGCCATTGTCCCTCCCGGGCGCATTTGCGCCTTATGATTGCGCAGTCATTCTGTCAAATCTACGCGCTTGACCAATTCAACGCCAGAAGGGCCCGAGTCCACAGCCGCCGATGACAGGCGACATCACCGCTCCGTGCGCAGCTTCGTCGTGCGCACCGGACGCATCACCGCTGCGCAGCAGCGGGCATGGCGGGAACTGTGGCCGGTGCACGGCGTCGAGACCGGAGACGGGCTGCTGGATCTCGATCGCCTGTTTGGGCGCCCGGCGCATCGCACGCTCGAGATCGGCTTCGGCAACGGCGAATCGCTGGTGGCGCTGGCGGAGGCCAATCCGGGGCAGGATTTCCTCGGCATCGAGGTGCACCGACCCGGTATCGGTCACCTGCTGCTGAAAGCAGAGCAGCGCGGCCTCGGTAACCTGCGGGTCGTCTGTCGGGATGCGGTGGAAGTGCTGGAGTCCTGCCTGCCCGACGCGTCGCTGGACGAGGTGCTGCTGTATTTCCCGGACCCGTGGCCGAAGAAGCGCCATCACAAGCGGCGCATCGTGCAGCCGGGCTTCGTCGGACTCGTTGCGCGCAAGCTCAGGCCGGGCGGAGCGTTCCGGCTCGCGACGGACTGGCAGAATTATGCGGAGCATATGCTGGAAGTGCTGAGTGCCTGCGAGCTGCTCGAGAACGAGTCACCGCGCGGCGGCTACGCCGAGCGCCCGGCAAGCCGCCCGTTGACGCGATTCGAGCAGCGCGGTCAGCGGCTTGGCCACGAGGTATGGGACCTCGCCTTCCGCAGGCGCCCGGCCGACAGCAGCAGCCTGACACCGGGAATTTGACCAGTTCGTCGAACAACTTCGCGTGCGGAGAATCCGCTACTTGAACTTGCCGCCGGTCGGGACTACAAGGGAACTGTCATTCGAGCGAAGCACAGCAGGCAGAAGAGGTCCGCAGAGGGAGCGACGATGAGGAACCCCACTCCAGTCATCGGTGAGTGGTACCGGCACCCCGGTGGTGATTCCTTCGAGGTCGTGGCAATCGATCCCGACGACCGCACCATCGAGATCCAGTACTTCGACGGCACCGTCGAGGAACTCGACATAGACCAGTGGCGCGGTGAGCCGATCGAGTCCGTAGAGGCGCCGGAGGACTGGACGGGCTCGGTAGACGTCGAGCCAGAGGACTACGAGAACGAAGTCGAAGTCGAGCCGCTGCAGGCTACCGGCTGGGGCGATCCGCTGCGCTTCGTGGACCGCGGTGAAGTCGGCGGCTACTCCGAGATCGAGCTGCCCGAGTCGCCCGACGAGCTCGAGCGCTACTGAGCCCCTCAAGCGGACGGGCCGCAGGTCTCAGCCGTTGGACGGCGGCGACCGGCGCGTGATCAGGTAGAGCAGCACCAGCGCAGGCAAGCCGAGCGTAGAGGTGTAGACGAAGAACCACGGGTATCCGATCGCGTCGACGACGAACCCGGAGGTGCCCATCAGCAGCTTCCCGGGCAGCGCATACATCGAAGAGAACAAGGCGTACTGGGTCGCCGTGTACGCGGCGCTGGTGAGACTCGACAGGTAGGCGATCAGCGCGGTTCCGGCGACGCCCATCGCGAGGTTGTCCGCGCTGACCACCATCGCGAGCCCGGCGATTCCGGGATCGGCCTGCCAGGCGAGCGTCACGAACAGCAGGTTCGATCCGATCACCAGGACGCTGCCGAGCGCTAGCGATCGAACGGTGCCGAGCTTCGCCACCGCGACCCCGCCGAGCACGGTGCCGAGGATCGACATCACGACGCCGAAGCCCTTGGCCACCGCTGCGATCTCCTTGAGCGTGTAGCCGATATCGAGATAGAACGGGTTCGCCATCACGCCCATCGTGAAGTCGGTCAGGCGATAGCTCGCGATGAAGGCGAGTATCAGCAGCGCGAGGCTCATGCCGTAGCGCGAGAGGAAATCGGTCAGCGGACACACGACCGCTCCGACGAACCAGGATCCGAGCTGCCGGGCGAAATCGGGCCAGTGCGCCCTGCTCTCGAGCCAGTCGCGCACACGCTCCTCCTGCGCGATCGTGCGCTCAGCCGCCGACGGACGGGGCTCGGCGATCAGCAGCGTCGTGAGCACGCCCACCCCGACGCAGCCTGCCATCGCCGTGTACGCGGCAGTCCAGCCGAAGTCCGCGGCGATCCACAGCGCGCCAGCGCTTCCGACCATGATCGCGATGCGGTACCCGAGCTGGTACGCGGCGGCCATCACGCCCTGCATCGACTGTGGCGCCGTCTCGATGCGCCACGCATCGATCGCAATGTCCTGCGTCGCGGACGAGAACGCCACCAGCAGCGCCAGCGCCGCCATCACGCCGAGGTGCGCGGTCGGGTCGGTATGGGCCAGGCGGAACAGGCCGAAGGCGATCCCGGCCTGCGCGAGCAGCATCCAGCTGCGCCGCCGACCGAGCAGGCGGCCAAGGAACGGCACCTCGAGCCGGTCCACGACCGGCGCCCAGAAGAACTTGATCGAGTAGATGATGCCGACCCAGGAGAGCATGCCGATCGTGGCCCGCTCGATGCCGACCTCGCGCAGCCAGGCGGAGAGCGTCGAGAACACGAGCATGAAGGGCAGCCCCGCGGAGAAGCCGAGCAACAGCATCGCGAGCACACGCCGGTCCCGGTAGGCGCCGAGCGCATCGAGCCAGCCGCGCCATCCGCTGCGCGGGCTGCCGGGCGCGTTGCCGCCGGCGCTCACAGGTCGTAATCGACGGTGAGCGGCGCGTGGTCCGAGAAGCGCTGCGCCTTGTAGATCGCCGCCGCGTTCACGCTGCCGCACAGCCGCGGGCTCAGTATCTGGTAGTCGATCCGCCAGCCGACGTTCTTCTGCCAGGCCTGCCCCCGATTCGACCACCACGTGTACTGCTCGGGCTCGGAGTTGACCTCGCGGAATCCGTCCACGTAGCCGGCCTCGTCGAACAACTCGTCCAGCCATGCCCGCTCCTCGGGCAGGAAGCCGGAGTTCTTCTGGT